>JAQIBO010000188.1 GCA_027859055.1 Spirochaeta sp. | reverse complement strand
TTGCCGGAGTGCTCGGCGCTCGAAACGTGTAGTCCACCAGGTGAACTATGGCGTGGGTTGCGCCGCATTGGACGGCGAATTCGTAGTTTTGCTCATGGAGCATATGGTGGTAGAAGCCGAAGCCCAGTTTGGGCACACTCACACCCTCAGAACCCGACATGAGCCCCGCCGTCAATCGGTATAACCGCACCGGTCACGAATGACGCAGCCTGGGTGCTCAGAAAGGCGGACACTTTCGCTATCTCTTCAGGCGCCCCCAGTCGGCCCAGCGGAGTGCGGCCAAGCACTCGTGCCTTTCGCGGCGGGTCGTTATCGAGGGCACCGCGACTCATCGCCGTATCGATGAAGCCCGGAGCAATCGCGTTGACCCGGATGCCGTGACCGCCCCACTCTACCGCGAGTTGATGAGCAAGTCCGGTGACAGCCGACTTTGCCGCCGTGTAGGCGGTGACATACGGAATTCCAAAGAGCGCCGCCATTGAGCTCACAAACTGAATATCTCCCGAGAGCCCGCTATCAATAAGACGGATCGCCACGGCTCGCGCCAATGCAAACGACGATGACAGATTGAGTTCGAGGACATCGGAAAACTCCGCGTCACTGACCTCGACGGCGGGCTTCTTCTGGTGCCTACCGGCATTATTTACGAGGGTCCGGATGATGCCGGCCTTGGCCTCGATCGTTGCCACCCAATCGTCGGTCTCTTCTAGCTGAGTCACGTCAAAGGGCATCACCAGGGCTCGATCAGACAGCGTAGCGGCGGCACGCTCCAGTTTGTCTCGATCGCGGCCGTTGAGAACTACTCGCGCTCCCCGCTCATCAAAGGCCCGCGCTACTGCAAGTCCGATCCCCGTGCCGGCGCCGGTTACAAGGACGACGTGATCGGGAGCGAATCGAAACGGATCGGCAGTCATTGCAGGTCCCCTTGAGGTGCTGTTCGCTCCACCTGACCCTTCAGTTCACCTCCACCCACCGCCGCGCAGAACGCAGCGGGGGAGACGGTAAAGGGATATGTGGCCGTGACGATATCCATCGTAGGTATTTTATCTTCCGCCAAGAGGTGCAGAGCAAGCGGAAAGTCGTTTACGAATCGGAACGTCCCGAGCACTACGCGTTCCCTCCGACATTCTTGTATCCCGCTGGCGGCGGCCAATGATACCCGCGCTGATTGTACAAACCGATATCCAGCGGGGGGTCGAACGCTCGGTTCGGCCTGCCCTGGAGTTCGCCGTTCGTGACCCACGACAGGTCATCGCCGTAGAATTCCTGCACTAACGTCGCCGTAAGGCGTTGCTGGACGTCCGCCATTTCCACCGCGCCCGCGCGGTTCAGTTGCTCCTGAGGATCGCGCTCAAGATCGAACAGCTGCACGTAGTTTCCCGTGGGATAGTAGATCAGTTTGTACCGCCCGTCGGTAACCATCCTGGTTGCCTTATCTCCTTCTCCCATTTCGCCATACACCGTTTCTCGCAGCGCAGGACCAAACCCAGAGATTCCTTCCACACTGTCTGGAATTGGAATACCGGCAAGGTCGAGAAGCGTGGGCATGACGTCTGCCAGTGTCATAAGCCGATCGTCGGTGGTATTGCGACGGTCCGCTATCGGAGCACCGGCAACCAAAAAGGGTACCCTAGTAGAAGATTCGTAAAAGACGCGCTTGGCTACCATACCATGGTTGAACAGCATATCCCCGTGGTCACTCATAAACGCAATGATCGTGTTGTCGAGGAGGTTTGCTTCACGCAGCGTGCCGATAAGAATTCGGATCTGGTGGTCGATGTGGGTACAAGACGCGTAGAACGCCTGCCGCGCTCGACGCATATCGCGGTCTGAGTACGGATGTTCAAGGTGGCGCAGCGCCTGAATCGGGTAGACGTCGTCGTCATTCCACTCGCCGTGGTACGGAAGGTCTATCTCGTCCAGATCGTACATGTCGAGATACGCTTGAGGCGGGACCAATGGCGGATGCGGTGCAGTATAGGAAACGTAAAAGAACCCGGGACGCGTCGGGTCGCGCCGCTTAATCGCTCGCGCCGCCTGCGTGGTGATCCAGTTTGTGACATGGGCAGATTCAGGAAGATGCCAGGGACGCGTCAGATAGGTATTGCTTCCCATCGCGTGAAGAAACTCAGTTCCCGTGTACCCGTGTTCACCTATCCACATCTGATAATCATCGACGATGCCAAAGTCATAGCGGCCCTCCTCGGTGATGAGCGCTTCGTCAAAACCGATTCGGTTGCGCTGCGGATACACGTGGAGCTTGCCGGTGGCAACCGTTTGGTATCCCGCTGACCGAAATGTTTCCGCCAGAGTTGGTATTCCCGGCATTTCCATTCGATCTGAATACACCCGGTCTCCATGCGTCTTTGGTGTGGTACCTGTCATCAGCGACCGTCGAGCAGGAATACAGACGGGGCACTCTGAATAGGTATGAGTAAATTCGGTTCCACGCTCGGCAAGCGCGTCAACTGTCGGCGTCTGTATCACCGGATGCCCCGCCGTTCCGCGGAGCGCCGCCGGCCAATGGTCGGTACAGATCAGTAGTACGTGAGGTTTATCGGCCATGAAAGAGCTCCTTTTTTACGGCATCAGCAGGTTCGGGAGAAACATCGTAATACCAGGAATGAAGGTGATACACATCAACACCGCGAACATCACGGCGTAAAACGGGAGCATCGCCTTTGACAGATACTCCACCTTGATACCGGACACTGCGCTGCCAACAAACAGAACACCGCCTACTGGGGGTGTAAGCAACCCGATACCACAGTTAAGGATCATGATCACCCCAAACTGCACGGGGTCCATTCCCAGCTGCATGACAATTGGTAACAGAATCGGGGTCATTATCACGATGATCGATGCCATTCCCATCATTGTTCCAAGTACCAACAGGATCACGTTGATGATCAATAGCGCGACAACTTTGCTTGAGGTGAATCCTAAAATCCCCTGCGCAAGCAGCGTTGGTATGCGCAGAAAAGCGATACACCACCCAAAGGCACCGGCTGCGGCGATCAAGATCAAAACCATCGACAAGGTTTTCATCGTTGATCCGAGAATCGTCCAGAACTCTCGCAAAGGAATCTCACGATAGATGAAAAATGTAACAATAAACGCGTAAATTACCGCAATAGCGGCTGACTCGGTCGCGGTAAAGACACCGGTGACCACGCCGATGACAACGATGAAGATCGTTCCAAGCCCGAGAATTGACCGTCGCAAAGCAACGATAAGCTCCCGCAGGGCGAAATGGTCCCCTTTGGGGTATTGCCGAATGACAGCCATGACGTAACTGAACACCATGAGCGCGATTCCGAGGAAGATACCCGGGACGAGGCCTCCCATAAACAACCTGCCAATCGATACTCCGCCTGCTGCGAGCGCAAAGATCACCATGTTATGGCTAGGGGGCACGAGCAACCCCTGTACTGAACTGGCCATCGTTACAGTGGTGGAGAAATCTCCGTCGTAGCCATTCTTTTTCATCATGGGTATCAGAATCGACCCGAGGGAGGCAGTATCCGCCGTCGCGGAGCCGGAAATCCCACCGAAAAACATGCTCGCAAGTATATTGACAAGCGCCAGCCCTCCCCGCATCCATCCTACCAGAGCGTTTGAGAGCTGAACGAGCCGTTCGGATATTCCGCCGGAAGACATAATCTGACCCGCAAGTATAAAGAACGGTATGGCAAGAAATGCGAAGCCGTTGATGCCGTTGATCAGGTTCTGCATCACCGTCAATAGCGGAAACCCAAGGTACATGGTTGTCAGTATCGCCGCGCTTATCATTGCGAAAGCAACGTGGGTACCAAGCACCGTCAGAGAGAAAAACGTTACCAGAAGGATTGCGATTGCGCCACCGTCAATATTCATTCGGTACTTCCTGTCGGCTCCCACCCGCCGCGTCGGAGCCGCGCCACAAACATCAACACGTGGACAACTCCACCAACCGGGAGTGCCAAAGCGAGCCATTTGCTCGATATTCCGAGTGCACCGATAATCGACCCGGAAAACAGTTCGAATAGTGCGATGCCTCCGAGAATACACGCCACCCCAACGGCAAACACGATAACATACGCGAGCTTATGGAGCACAATCGCGACTCGCGGCGGAACCACAAAATCGATAATCGTCATACGGATGTGCCGACCGTCACGGACGGCCAGAGATGAACCGAGTATCGCCAGCCAGACCATGCAAAAGATGCTTAGTGACTCGCCCCACGTCGGTGTCCGGTTCAACACGAACCGGCCGAATACTGTATAAGAAATAACCAGGACCATTGTGAGCAGTAGTAGTTTGCACGCGATTTCAATGAGAAGGTACGTTCCGTCAAAAAACCGATCGAGCGCCTGGCTGTTCATCGCATTGAGCCCCCAAATTCATAGAATAGGGGAGCCTGAAACGGCTCCCCAAAATGATGACTGATTAGTATGAAGTATTCCGGATCCGTTCGATCAGATCCCCATAACCCGGAGCAAAATCCGTGTACAGCGGCTGGGCCGCGTCTTTCCACTCTTGCAGGTTATCGGGCTCAAGGATTTCGACGCCTTCTGCTTCCAGTGTTTCGATCATCTCCTGGTCCAAGTCCGCAGAGATCGCATTGAAGTTGTCAATCGCTTCTTCCTGGCTTTCTATGATCAATTCTCGGTCCGCCGACGGAATTGAGTTCCAGGTCATCTCAGACATGATGATGTAATTGGGACTCGTTTCATGGCCGTCAAGAAGATAATACGGTGCGATTTCATAAAACCGATTGCTGTAATAACCGGAATACGGCTGCTCCGCGCCGTCGACAACGCCGGTTTGCAGCGCTGAGTAGAGTTCGCTGAAGGCGACCGGAACGACGGACCCACCAAATGACTCCAGGAGTTCCTCGTATATCGACCCGGCCTGGGCGCGAATCTTCAAACCGCTCATCTCATCGATTGAGGTGACCGCTCGATCGGTGAAGAAGAAGTTGCGTGAAGCCTCCTGGAACATGCCGATTCCGACGGTGCGAGTTCCCGCCTCCTGAATCGCCGCCAGGATCTCATCACCAATCTCGCTTTCCTGGACCGCCCGGGCGTGTGCGACGTTGTCAAACAGGTAGGGAAGCATCATGACCTCAAGGACGTCGACTCCGTAGTCACTGAGAAACCCACCCATGATCATGTACAGATCGAGAGATCCCGTTTGCAGCATCGTCATGTGCGTTTGTTTGTCTCCGAGCTGGCCGCCGGTGAAAAAGTCTACTTGATACTGACCGTCGCTCTTTTCCTCAAGGATGGCGGCAAAATCGCGCATCGATTCCACTAGCGGGTGCCCGTCAGGGTTATTGAGACCCATTCGCAAGACAACCGGTTCCGGCTCCGCTTCTGTTGCCGCAGCACCACTAGCTGCATCACTGGTCTCCTGTTGTCCACCAGCCCACACGAGACTGACAAGACTGATCAGAACGATACCAACAATAATTCGTTTCATCACAACTCCTCCTTGGAAATGTATATCCAATTGTGGTACCGAAAATTTCTGCCGACCAGCGACAGAGTTGCGAAATATCCGGACGAAATTGCGTCAACGAAGCTCGCGCGGCGTTACCCCGAGGTGCTTCTTGACTGCGCGTCCAAAATAGTTCGGATCCGAGAAGCCTGCTGCCAGGGCCGCTTCTCCCACCGTAAGTCCGTCCCGGAGAAACTGTGCCGCCAATTCTATCCGGCGGCGAATGATAAACTCTTTCAAGCCCATGCCGATTTCGGCGTGAAACCGACGCGACAGGTGATACTTGCTCATACCGCAGTGCCGGGCTACCTCATCGAGAGAAATGTCCCGGGTGTAATTGTCGAGGGCGAAATCACGCGCCCGGTCTACCGGCGTTTCGGGATGTGGTCGAGACGATGGTTCCGCGGTAATGCGGGCTATTGCAGCGTCAAGCGTTTTGTTTAGGGTCCGCATAGAATACGGTTTCACCAGGTAGTCAACTGCACCGATCCGAATCGCTTTTTGTGCATAGTCGAACCGGGAATATGCGGTGATCACGACGACCTGAGCGTGGGAGCCAGCGTCCCGGATCCGCCGCGCGACCTCGAGCCCGTCGAACTCCGGTATCTGAATATCGAGAAACACGATATCCGGCCATAGAATGGTTATACGCTCTTCCGCTTCGGTGCCGGTTCGAGCGAACCCACAGAGACGCACGCGATCGTTGTGCCGACGCCGGATCAGTTCGATCAGCGCTTCTCGCTCAATGTCCTCGTCTTCGACGACAAAGAGATCAAGCACGGTCTGTTACCTCCTGGGGAATAACAATTTGTACCTCCGCCCCCCGTTGTGGGGCTCTACCGTATGTGATCAAATCGGTCCGTCCGAATCTGAGCTCCAATCGTTGACGGAGGTTCTGTAACCCGATCCCCATACCAGGAATCGCGACGTGCGGATTTGTCTCGAGTCCCGGCCCGTCGTCACGCACCGTCAATCGAGCGCCGCCCTCCGTCGGTGAAACCTCAACCGTAATCGTGAGTTCCTGCCCGGACTGCTCCAACCCGTACTTAATTGCATTTTCCACGAGGGGTTGGAGGATAACAGACGGGACCCGCGTAGCGTCCGCGTTGATGCGATCATCGATACGAACCTCATATGTGAGGCGAGAGGTAAATCGAGCCTGCTGAATAAAAAGATATGCCTGGACAATCTCAAGTTCGTCGCGCAGCGGAACCAGTGCTTCGTTGTGCTCGAGGGTATATCGCAGTATCAGGGAGATCGCTTCAATCAGTTCCAGACTCTTTTCGGCGTCTTCAAGAACTGTTGCCTTCCCAATGATATTGAGCGTGTTGAAAAGAAAATGGGGGTTAATCTGGCTTCGTAAAAAATCGAGTTGTGCCTGCTTGAGGAGTCGGTCCTTTCTTTCATTCTCGAGGTGTTCTTGCTGGAGTTCGATTTCCAGCTTCGACTTCTCTTTGAGTTCATCAATATATCGGCGAATCTCCGACTGCATTGTCTGAAACGCGCCCCCAATCGCATCCAACTCGACGAAACCGGACGTCTCCAGTTGTTGTGGGGGACGCTCGTCGGTGAATTCCGCCGATGCCGCAATCAGGGAATGCGTGCTGTGGATCAGTTGGTTTATACTTCGAATCGCGAGCCCTCCAAACACGAGCACAAAAAAACCGAGAATGACAAGCGCGATGTTTTCGTGATGCTGGATGCGGCGGTATTCAACAGCAAACCGCTGTGAATTCGCCCGGTATTCAACTACCGCCAGTTCCTGCGCCTGCTCATTCATCTGTCCGAACAGACGGGAAAGAAACGAAATCTCGATATAGTCATCCGGCGTGAAACGCGTCCGTTCGACGAGGCGAGCGGTGCTGGCGGCCTGATAATCGTGCATGTTTTGGACGATCCGAAAATGAGTCCTCCCCGCTCGGGACAGGAGAGCAGACGATGCTATCTGTCCCAAAAGGATGGCCATGCTTTCTTGCGCCACGCGAAAACGCTGCAGCACCATTTCGCTTTCTCCACGCAACGCTTCGTTGAACCCTGCACTGACCTCTGACTGGGTTGAAAGCAAATTGGCAAAGAGCTCATTCCGCTCCATCATTGACGTGAAGCGGTGCCACATAGAGTAGTTGATCGCTATAGAAGCGGAAATCAGCAGAAGCACATATACAAATACAACCAGAAACGACGCGTACAGTCTTTGTCGAAGCGACGTACGTCGAGTGACACGCATAATACAACAAGCATTGTACCGTGAAATTCGTGGCGTGTCCGGATTTCAGCCTACCCGCGGATCAGTACCACCGCGGCCCAAAGGCGATGGCGGAGCTGAACCAGATTCCCGGTCTGCAATCGTAGCCGGCTAATCACAGAAGGAACCGCCGAGTTGCCCCGCACACCTTTTGTACAGTTCGCGGCCTGATGATAGTGGCCGGAAGTGCCGTCGAAATATGATCGTAGGAGAAATCCTCAAAAAAACCTCGCAGCCGCTCAGCCAACCACATGTGACCCACAGCACTGTGGCTACGAATCGGTGCCAAAGAGAGGAGACGAGGACAATATCGACTGTCGGTGCGTTTCTCGGCTCCGCCTATGAAGCGCCCTCATATGTGATCGCGATCATCCAGCATTCCGTCGGTCCTGGTGGACGATGTCGTTCTCGCGCCAGAAGGGGCCACCACGACTTGCCGGGAGGGCGGTCGTGGTAGTACCGTTCCGGGATCAAAACGGTAGGACGCGTTTTACGGACAGCTTCTGTTCTCATCGCAACGCTGGTGGTCGTCAACCTGGTGCTGGCGTTGTACCTCTGGCTGCCCCGCGCCGGGATCGCTGCGGCGCTAATTCCGATTCCCGAGGCCCTCGTTCTGGTGTTGCTTGTGTACCTCGCTCCCGGTTCGCGGTGGGCCCGGCTTGTTCTTGGGGCCGTTACGGGCGTGCTGATCGGGTTTTCCCTGGTGGAGGCGGTGTTCCAGTTCGTCTACGCCCGCTCCTTTGTTCCCCGGGTAGATATTCAGATGATCAGCGGCCTCCTCTACCTCCTGTTTGGTGAGATCGGCGATCTGGCGATGACGCTGCGACCGGTGGTATTCGCGCTGATTACCGTCGTTTTTGTCACCGTGGGAATCCTCCTTGTCCGTGGTATAGATGCGGTATTGCACCGGGCACGACCGACCGGCACAACCATGGCGGTGGTCCTGGGTGCTGCGGTGGTTCTTCTGGTGGTGACCGGCCCGCCCCGCTCGTTGACCGCGCTGACGACGCTTTCCTGGCTGGAGGACGGGCGCGTGAACTTTGTCCGACATGATACGCGCCCGGCCGATGGGAGCGCCGGACAGATGGGCCCCGCGGCCGAACCGGTGCCGGACTACACCTTTCCCGGGCTGAAAGACCGGGACATCTACATTTTTGCGGTAGAGGCGTACGGCTACGCGACGATCAGCCGAGAGACGATGGCGGACCTGGTTGGCCCGTCACGGGACCGCTTTGCCGACGCGCTGCGCGCCGAAGGATATGAGTTTCGCTCCAGTTTTCTGCTCTCACCGGTTGCCGGCGGGTTTTCGTGGCTGGCGGAGGCAACGTTTCTGACGGGCCAGTGGATCGACTCGCAAAACGCGTTTCTCCAGCTCTACGACGCCAGTCTTCCGACACTGACGGAGATGCTCCACACCGGAGGCTATTACACCTTTACCCTGAAGCCGGGAACGGTTCACGCCAGCTGGCCGGAGGGGTGGGACCTCTTCCGGTTTGAGGAGGCGATGGTGGCGTTTGACGGAGACTTCAACTACTCCGGGCCGTGGTTTTCCTACGTGCCGATCACCGACCAGTTCACCCTGTGGGCCGCCCACAACCGGATTGCAGAGCTCACCGCACCGGGGGGGCCGGTGGCCGACACCCCGCTGCTGGCGTACTATCAGCTGGTCAGCAGCCACACGCCGTTTAACAAGATTCCCCCGCTGATCGAAAACTGGGAGGACCTTGGTGACGGGTCGGTGTACCACGAGCGGGAAGACGAGATCAGGACGTTTAACAACAGCTGGGGCGGCGGGACGGAGATGGACGAGGGCTATTCCACGGCGATTTCCTACGTGTTTGATTCCCTCGGGAAATACGTCGCGGAAGAGATGGACCTTTCCCGGGATCCGATCATTATCGTCTTTGGCGATCACCAGGCGCAGCGGCCGATTCGCGAACAGGAGGCGCATCTGTCGGTGCCGATTCATGTGGCCTCCCGGGACCCGGAAATCCTGGCGCTGTTTGAGGCGGAAGGGTACCGCCCCGGCCTCGACGGTGGGCAACCGCCGCCGCTCGCGCTAATGAGCACCTTTTTCCCCACCTTTGCGCGGATCGCCACCAGCAAGACGGAGCGCATCGTCCGCGGTGAAGCGAATACCACCGGACCGGTGCGCTGAGACCGCCCGGGCGGCTACCCCTCCAGAACGGACCGAATCGACCGCCGCAGCTCCTCCGGCCCAGCTGACGACGCGGCGGCGCGGAGCTGAACGGTTCCGTCACGGGCGAGAACGAGAAGCCGGTCGCCGAGGCGCAGCGCCTCCTCGATATCGTGGGTGACGAAGAGCACTCCCGGCGTATGGTGCGTCTGGAGTCTCTGGAGCAGCGCCCCGAGGCGTTCGCGGGTGGGTGCATCCACCGCGGCGAACGGCTCGTCCAGGAGCAGGACCGGCGGCTCGATCACAAAGGCGCGCGCCAGGGCCCCTCGCTGCCGCATGCCGCCGGACAGCTGATGCGGGAAAAGCCCGGCGGCGTCGCTCAGTTCGACTTCATCCAACGCAATTCGTGCTCGCTCATGGGTCGTTCCTGAGCGGTAGTTGGCCATGCCGGCGGGAGCCGAGGAAACACCGACGCGGCGCAGGGGAAACCGGACGTTGTCGAGGACGGTTTTCCACGGAAAGAGCTGGTCCTGGTCCTGAAACACGACGATGCGCTCCGGACCGGGCCGCGTCACCGGTGTGCCGCCCAGCCGGACGGTGCCGGAATCGGGGGTAAGGAGTGACGCCGCGAGTTTGAGCAGGGTGGTTTTGCCGGAGCCCGAGGGGCCGAGGACGCAAAGTGTCTCACCCCGGGCAAGGTCGAAGGAGATATCGCGCACAACCGGTGCCTCGGTGCCGGGATAGCGGTAGGTCACGCCGTCGACCTGGAGTACCGGCGCAAGACCGGTCATCTGCTCATCCCCCAGCGTTCGACGGTGCGTTCCTCGATTACGCCAAAAAGGACGCGTTCCACCACGCTTCCGACGATCATCACCAGAAGGATACCGGCGAACAGGCCGGCGGAGTCCATAAAGACGCGGCGGGAGAAGAGGTACCAGCCGATGCCGCCGCTCCCGGCGATCGCGCCGAAGACCATTTCCGCGCTGATCAGCGCGCGCCAGCTGCGCGCCCAGGCGATGCGCAGGCCGGCGAGCATGTACGGGAGCGTTGCCGGAAGCGCGATCGAAACAAGATACCCGACGGAGCTCATGCGGTAATTGGCGGCAACCATGCGCCACGTGTCGGGAATGGCGCGGTATCCCGCGTGGAGGTTGGTCAGGACCGGCCAGAAGACCGAGTGAAATATCACCGCCAGCACCGCCTCCGTCCCCACCCCGAGCCACAGGATAATCACCGGCAACAGGGCGATGCCGGGAAGCGGATGCAGCAGCGCCCCGAGAACGGTAAGCAGCTCCGCAAACCAGCGGCTGCGGCCGGCGACCAGGACTGCGAAGAACGCCGCGATGATCGCCCCGCCCGCTCCGACGGCGATCACGCCGAGAGAGAGGGCCAGCTGCAGCAGGATCGTTCCGTCGCGGATTGCGGAGATGAGCGTTGACAGAACCGTCGCAAGGGAGGGGAGGATGAGCTCGGAGACGCCGAGGACGGTGCGAACCACCTCCCAGAGCACGACGAGGCCCACCAGGAGGAGCCAGCCGCGCCACCGTTTGACCGTCATGGGGTGGGCCCGGCGGTGTCGGAGGCGGTTTCCTGGCTGGCAGGGTCCGCGCCGCCGTCCGCGGCGCGGCTGAGGTAGCCAAACGCCCTCATCCGCTCGGAAAACCGTTCCATCCCGCGAATCTCGCGTTCGTAGATAAGCCCTTCCTGCCGGAGATACCCGCCAAGGTCCCCTGCGGAGATCTGGTAAAAGGTGGCAAGGGTGGTGAGCGTACCGGCGGCATCGCGTGGAAGTTCGTCCGGGTCAGCGGCGCGGAGTTCGTCCTGAAGGGAAGCTATTTCGGTCATCGCCTCATCGAGTGCTCCGGTGAGAGCGGCGACAGCGGGTGATTCTGGTGGAACGTCAGGGGCGAGGACGCCGACGATGAAGGTGAACTCGCCGCCGAACGCCTCCCGTCCGGAAAGCAACAACCGCGCGTCGGGGTGGCGAAGTTCTTCAAACAGAAACGGCGGCGAGGTGAAATGCGCGGCTATGTCGCCCCCGGTTCCGGCGGCGAGGAGCGCGCTCATTCCGTCGGGGTGGCCCATACTCACCAGGCGGTTGTCCAGGAGTGTCGGATCTCCGTGCGCGCGGTCCAGCGCCATCGAAAGCAGGATGTGCTGAATGCTCCCCGGTTGCGGGAGGGCGATTCGGTGGCCGCGGTCCCCCGTGACAAGGTCGAAAAGATCGGTGATCTGCGGGTTCACCGTCACCAGGCCGAGGGGCGCCCGGGAGAGTCCGGTAAACGCGTGCCACCCGGTCTCGCGGTCGCGACCGATCAGGTACGGCGGGATCCCCATAAAACCGATATCCAGGCGCCGGGCGAGCATCGCCTCCCGGATCGCCGCGGCGTTGTTGACGCGGATCCATTCCACGTCGATCGTGCCGGCCAGGCGATCCTCCGCCTGGATCAGCGCGAGGGGCGCGTAGGCCAGGCCGTGCTGTTCGGCGACGCGGAGGGCGGGCCGGGCGCCGTCCCCGTCCTCGATGGCGCTGCTGCCGGTGGCGTCGCGGGGTGCGGAGGCAGCACCTACGGTGTCCCGGCTGCAACCGGTCACCAGCACCGTTGCAAGCGCTACAATGAATATCAGGAACAGGCCGGGTCGGAACTGTCGGGTGGTCAGGCGGTCCATGGCGCTATCATATACCACCGCCACCGGGTGGGTGTACCGGCCCGGTCCTTGCTTGACGACAAAGACCGAATAAAATACTATATTAAGACTGGAGGCGCAATGAATTTGCAGTCTGATATTCGTCCAATCTCGTACGTCAAATCAAATGCCGCGGAAATGCTCCGTCAAGTGAATGAATCTCACCGGCCGATCGTGATCACCCAGAATGGCGAAGCGACGGCGGTTCTTCTCGATACCACCTCGTTTCAGGAGATGAAAGATGCTCTCGGTTTCATGAAGTTGATTTCTCAAAGCGAGCACGACTTCCAACATGAAAAAACGATGTCTCATGATGAGGCGATGGCCGTTGTTCGGAATCGAATACGGGCCCACCAATAGAATACCGCATTATCGATGATTGAAGTTATCTGGTCGACTATCGCGGCACAAGATCTTGACGACATCGTTTCCTGGATCCTCGAACATCACTCCTCGGAGCACGCCGAATCATTCGTAGATATGATCGACGCGTCGGTCAGACAGCTATCGCAACAACCTCAATCAGGCCGAGTAATTCCAGAACTGGAACGTCAGAACATCACGAAATATCGTGAAGTGGTTTCATCGCCGTGGAGATTGTTCTACGCGGTTGACAGCGATCGAGTCTTGATTCATGCGGTAATCGACGGCAGACGGAATATCGAGGATATTCTGCTGCGGCGTAATATCAGGTAAGTTACCTCCAAGGCGAGTTGCGCCTGACCTCCCCGCGAGTATCCATAAGCAGATTAGTACCGTCCGGTGCCAGGACGCGCAGGCGATCAAAGAGGGTATCCACAAGCGTGTTAAGCGCGACAGCACTGTCGGCGTGCAGTACCGCGTAGGCGATTCGCTGGGTGGAGTTTTCCATTGGCCGAATGACGGTACCCTCGGGAAGCAGAAAACGGCACTCGGCTATGCCGGGCACGCGCCGTAACTCCGCGTCTCCCTCAAGGCGGGCGACGGTACCGGGATGGGCAAACATGAGGGGGACCGCGAAGTAGGTGCTGACGTGGCGCGCCGGCGGCTCCGGCCGCTGCGGGGGCCGGGGCACCGGCTCCGCCGGCGCCCCGGCGCTCGCGCCTTCCTGTGCCCCAGCCATCGCGTGTTCCGGCCCGGCGCCGGCGGGTATTCCGTATCCGCCGCGCAGCACCGCGTCGCGAACCGCCGTCAGCTGTCGGGTCAGGATATCGATCCCGGTGACCAGCGGAATCGATTGGTCCTCGTAGGCGCCACCCAGGCGTACAGCGATCTCGTTCACCAGAACCGGGCCCGCCTCCGTCCCCGCCGAAACGAGCATCTGAAAGTAGATCGGACAGTGTGCCAGTTGAAACGCCGCGACGATTCGGCGCGTGAGATCCCGGATCGTGTCGGTCAGACCACCATGTCGGTGACCGGCGTGGAGGCTGGGATAACGATGGGCCAGACAGACGCCAAGCCCCGGCGGATTATCGATCGTGACGCGATCGGTGATCGTCCAGATTTCCACATCCTGCGGTGTATGCGCCCAGCCGGAAACGGTCACCTCCACCGACGGGAAAAACTCCTCCACCAGCACGCCGTCTTCCCGGGAAAAGGAGCGCGCCACCGGGTAGTGCGCCTCCACGGCGGCACGGTCCGCGGCGCGGATGATACCGCGCTGCCCCTGACTGTCCACCGGTTTCACCACGTACGGCGGACGCAATGCCGTCAGTTCCGGCGCGCGCCACGCTCCCTCCCCCGGCTGGAACACTCCCCACGGTGCGGCGGGAATACCGGCCGCGTCAAAACGCGCCTTCATCACCCGCTTGTTGGTCACCGCCGCCGCCTGCTCCGGCGTCAAGGGAAACGGGAGTCCCAACCGGTGGGAGGCAACCGCCGCGGTGTAGACCGGCTGGTCGGTACCGACCGCCAGAATCGCGTCGCACCCCTCGGCGCGGCCGGCGCGGGTCACCGCCTCCGGGTCAAACGTGGAGGCCTCGGCAAAGCGGTCTGCAAAGACACGCGCCGGGGCGCCCCCGTCACGGTCGGCAAAGACCGTCTCAATTCCGAGCTCCCGGGCGCGCCGAAACACGGAAATCTGACTGCTGCCCCCACCGAGAATCATGAGCCGCATCAGTCGCACCCCCGGGGCAGCACCAACCGTTTCTGCGGGCGCACCAGGCGCCCCACCGGTCGTAACGGCCCCCAGAACAGCAGCAGATTCCAGAAGATCGCCGTGAGCCGAAGCAGGGAGTAGCGGCTCTCCCCCACCCCCGGCGGCGCCGGATACCGATGAACGGTGACTGCAGGACGGCACGCAAAGAGCATCGCCGACAGGTACGCGTAGCTGACCGGCAGCGCCAGGGCACGATTCACAAGAGTGCGCCGGATAACCCGAAAACTGGTCACCGGAACATCGATCGGTTTCCCCGCAAACAGGCGAAACAACAGGTTGTTCAGCGCCGTTCCCAGGCGCCGCAGAAGCGGCCGCCTCGCGCGGTCTTTCCGCCGCGCACGCCCTCCGCCGCTGGTAACTGCAACCGTGTTGCTCGCCGCCCCGTAGATGAGGTCCCACTGCGGCTCGGCGATCATGCGCTCCACCATTTCACACAACTGCTCCGGCGGATGGCCACCGTCATCGTCAATCGTCGCCACCAGTTCCCCGGCGGCCACGTTCACCCCGGCGATCGTTGCGTACTGCTGACCCCGGTTCTCCGGGAGGCACAGGGAAAGAAACCGGACCGCCCCACTCCCCCGCCCACGCAGATGCTCCTGCAGCGCGCGCTGTTCCTCCCGGGGACTTCCGTCGTCCACGATCAACACCTCGACAAACAGGTCGTGGCGAAAGCGGCGTTCCGCGACCTCTTCCAGGCGGTCAAGGAGGCGCGGCAGGCGATCAATCCCGCGATACGAAGGGATCACGACGGAGATATCGGGAGTTCGGGAGGCTACGGTCACTGGTCCAGCGCTTCGAGAACCGACCGACAGAACGTATCGATATCTCCATCAATTCGAAATTTCGAACTTGCGTCCTGCGGAGTTGATCCGCGGGTGACAATTGCCAGCTCCGCTCCACGGTGTTGCGCCATAGCCGGGAGACTCGCAGCGGGTTGCACCGTCAGTGTGGAACCCATCGCAAGAAAGAGGTCGCACCCGTCGAGGATCTCCTCAGCGCGGAGGAGATCCGCCGTGCGCAGACTCTGGCCAAACATGATCGTGGCGGGCTTAAGGAGGCCGTCGCACACTGTGCAGCGTGGCGCGGCAAACCCCTCGCCGACGGCGCCTCCGTCCCCGCTGGGAGCTTCGTCTCCGGTTGACGTGCCTCCTCCGTCCCCGTCGTCGTACCCGTAGCGACGGCTCATCGGGTCCAGAACCTCACCGGCGGGAATACGACGGCCGCAGGAGATGCACTCCACCTCCAGGTTGCTGCCGTGGAGGTTAACGATCGATTCCCCGGCAAGGCCGGCCTTTTCGTGAAGTCCGTCGACGTTCTGGGTGATCACGCCGTTGAGGGTTCCCTGCGCCTCGAGAACGGTGCACAGGCGGTGGGCCGGGCCCGGCCGGGCGGCACGCATCACCGGCCACACCGACGCCTTGTGCAGCCAGTACTCGCGCTGTTTCTCCGGTGAGCCGAGAAACTCATCATAATAGACCGGTTGAAAGCGGGAGTACTGGCCGCCGGTGCCGCGGTAATCGGGAATGCCCGCGCCGGTGGAGATGCCGGCGCCGGTAAACACGACGATCCGCTGAGCCGCGAGGATCGCCGCTGTCAGGTCCTGGGTCTGTTTCGCGCTCGTGTCTTTCATTTACGTTTCGCTCCTCTGCTTCGCGGCCGGGGACGGAGCAGACGGACCCGCTCCGTCGTTGGCCGCTGGACGCGCCGCACCAACACCGCCACCGGTTGCTCCGTCCCCGGGTGGTTCGTCCCCCGCTGTGTCAGTTGCGGTGGGAGTCAACCGCCGGGGAACCGCATCCACGCCCTCCACGCCGGCGGGGACGGTGCTGGAGGCGCCAAGCTCCTGCAGGCGCCGGACGCCGGGAAGCACGCGGTGTTCGTAGGAACCGGCGACGGCATTAAAGCGTTCCACCGCCTGGTTGAGGCCACTGCCGAGTTTGTTGAGGTGTTCCGTGAACGGTCCCAGCCGATCAAGGAGCTCCCGTCCGGCGCCGGCGATCGCGTCGGCGTTGCGGGAAAGTTCAATCTGCATCCACCCGTAGGCAACCACCCGCAACAGCGCCAGAAAGCTCGCGGGAGCGGCGATGATTACCCGGTTGTCCAGGGCGTACTCGAGCAGGTCCGGGTCACGGGTGAACGCGGCGGCCAGGCCGCTCTCATACGGGACAAGCATGACCACGAACTCCGGCGCGGTGGGGAACTGGTTCCAGTACGCCTTGTTCGCCAGCGCCTGGACGTGGCCGCGCATCGCCTGGGCGTGGCGCTTGGCGGCCTGCGCGGCGAGCTCCGGGCTGGCCGCCTCCTGAGACTCCAGGTACGCCTTCATCGGCGCCTTGGCGTCGACGGGGATTATCGCCTCCGAGGGCAGGTGCACGATCATGTCCGGACGCCCGCCGGCGCCGTTCCGCGCAGAGATTCCACTGCTGCCGGTCTGTTCCTCAAAGTCGACGTGGTGCGTGAGTCCGGCCATCTCCACCAGACGGCGCAGCTGAACCTCCCCCCAGCGGCCGCGAATGTTGGGCGCCCTAAGCGCCTGGTCCAGGGAGGTTGTGGCCTGGTGGAGGGAGCGGTACTGCTCGCTGATCATCTTCACCTGCTCGGTGATCCCCTCGTAGGCGCCCTGGCGTTTCTCCTCGAGGGTGCGGACGTGCTGGTCCAGTTTGCGCAGCTCCGTGTTGAGGGGCCCAACTATGGAAGACAGGTGCTCCCGGTTCTGCTCACTCAGTGCGGAGGTGCTGTTACGGAGCGTCCGCGAGGCAAGCGCCTCAAACGTCTCCCGGAGCGTCTTCTCCGCATCCTGCACCCAGGCCACACGCTCCCGGTCCGTTGCGGCGCGCGTCTTTTCTTCGGTGAGTTGCCGGGACAGCTCATCCGCGCGACCGCGTTCACCATCCCGCTCACGCTGCAGCTCGACGGTGCGCGCTTCCAGTTGACTCACGCGGGCGCGGTCGGCCGCACGGCCGCCGGCATAGGCAAGGCGGACGATAAGCCACGTGAGGAGGCCGGCGGCGAGGGCGACGACGGCGTACCAGGCTGCGGGAGGGAACGTCGGCATAAGGACAGCATACCGTGGAGGCGGGTCTGGAAGCTACCGCCGCGTTCCCGTTAGCCAGGCGTACACAGTGACAGAGTCATAGAGTTTTTGTGGTATAATTTGAGCATACCGAAATACGGAGGTTCCTATGCGTCGTGTAATCGCAGTTCTTCTGATCCTGGCGGCCGGGTCTGTAGCGGCACAATCGGAGTTGCAGCCCGGTACGGTTGTCTTTGGTGAGTGGTTTGAGAACCAGTGGTACCACGGAACCATACAGGGTCCCTGTTCCAGCGGGTACACCATTCTGGCAGAGACCGGAGAAACCAAGTGTGTCCCTTCCAACAAGATAGTCCTGGATGTAGTTCCCGACGCAGGGGAGGTGAAAGAGGGGTCCCCCGTCCTTGCGGAATGGGCCCCGGGGCAGTTCTATCCCGGTGTCGTTTCTTCCGTCGGCGGCGGCTCCTATGACATTCAGTACGATGACGGGGACCGGTCAACGGTCAGACTCAGCGGCATCCGCCTGCAGGGTAATCTGGACGCCCAGGGAGCGACCATCGTGGAAACAACAAAGGAACCTACCCTGGAAAACGCCATAACAGTCCTGCGAGAGGGAAACGTATGGGCCGAGATTCAGCCCGACGGTACCGTTCTCGTCCAGGGTTCCCCCGTTGGGGAGATAGCCGCCGGAGGCGCCGTCCATCGTGGTGGCCGACTCGCAGGTACCGTTGACTCGGACGGCGTTATTTCACAAGACGGCTCTCGGGTTGGTGAAATAGAAATGAACGGACGGCTGTGGCGAGGCAGCTCACCAATCGGTGCAGTCCTGGTCAACGGAGACGTCTATCTGGGCAATTCAAAGTGGGCCGAAGCGGATGTATCCAGCCTGGGTGTCCGGGAGCAGAGAATCCTGGCAGCCCTGGCAGTGTTCTTCGCCCCGGATTTCGGATTTATCAGGTAATCAGACACACGGGCAGGCCGTTCTTGTCCATAAGGACCTACCGATGCCAATATATGCACATGAGGGACTCCGCGTTCCCGGCAGATTGCTCTGCGTCGTTCCTTCGCGTTTGAACAGATTCAACGGCTGATTACCCATTTCAGAGCGGTAGACCCGGAAATCCGTGTCATTATCCTGTTTGGCTCCCTTGCTACGGGTTTTCTCCGCAGCCCCCATTTCGATATCGATATAGCGGTGGATTCAGACCACTACTGGGACCTTCTCGGCATTGCTCTGGATCAGCCAATTCCCGTAGATCTTACGGATCTTCGTCAGATATCCGAACATATCAGGAGCCGCATACAGGCTGAAGGCACGGTGTTGTATGAGCGCTGAAGTAGTCACTCTAAAGAAACTGAAAGCTGAACTGCAGCTCGATATGCAACGTCTTGATGAATTGCCCAAGTCTTTCAGAATCAGATTGATCCGTCATCATGGCACCGGGAGCTTATTGAACGAATGCAGCTCTCCATTTCCGGAGTTCGACCGGCATTGTGGGACCGAGAGATGGCACGCCAACGACCTTGATCCCCGACGTGTAGCCGCCGGACAGGACTCTGAAGGCGGTGAAAACCCCACCAAAAATCTCCTCGGGTAGCCCCAGTCCTCTATTGAATCGGTCCACCACGCGCCGGCCAGTTTCGGTCGGGGAACCCTGAAATACGTAATGATCGGGTCTTGCAGACGTACGCCCCCGATGGGGCCGCCTGGTCTTGAACGGCCTGGTCGCAATCCTGCGGCTCGCGCACTCGGACCCGGTTTTTGCGGAGTATGGGGTAACGAATCTGTTCTGAGCTGTACCGGCGCGGAGTCCGAACACACGAATGAACCAGGCCTTGCCCGATTCCGTCCATCCGATTCATCCAATAACCTTCACTCTTGGATCATCCACAAAGCACTGGGAATCCCGTCGAAACACTGCAAGCACCCAGGAGTTCTCAATCTGGAAACTGCAGCGGCTTCCAGATTGAGAACACCTGGCAAGCACCTTCACAGATTGCACTGCGGTCTTGGTTGGGTTATCCTGACGTTGAGGCAAGGGCGATGAGCGTGTACATACCATTGGATACGATGACAGTTGAAGAGAAACTCCGGGCAATGGAAGATATCTGGGCCGATTTGCGGAGACAACCCGACGAAATCCCGTCGCCGAATTGGCATCGTGAGGTATTGACAGATCGTGAACGAAAACGGAAGGACGGTTCCTCAGTATACGAGGATTGGACCGTAGCGAAGGAACGGATTCGTAACAAAACCCGATGAGTGTAGACGCCCGCGCTATTTTCTCCCGATGTCCCAAGATATTGTGAACATGATTCCCGCGTAATAGTAACTGATTCCCGGGTTCTAATCTCTTTTCCGGTATTCCCGAATTATTGTAACGGATACAACAGAGCGGGCACC
>JAQIBO010000071.1 GCA_027859055.1 Spirochaeta sp. | reverse complement strand
GCGCACCGCCCTCGCCGCCAGTATTCTTCACCGACCTGAGCTTGTTCTCCTCGACGAGCCGACGACGGGTTTGGACATCGCCGTCCGGGAACACGTTGTCGCCGCGATCAGAGATATGGCCACCGCGGGTCACAGCATGATCATTTCAACTCACCATCCCGAGGAAATCAGAGAGATCGCCACCGAAGCAGTCATTATGCGTGCCGGCCGGATCGTCCGGCGCCTGGCAGGCTCCGCTCCGGAGCTGCGTGGTATCGATGGAATCGTAAAAGCAGCGATGGCAGTGATACGGGAGAACGGGGATGGGTAGTTTCATACGGGTGGCAACCCTGGTCACCCTCAAGGAGCTGACCGAACTGTTTCGTGATCTCCGCAGCATGGTGATCACCGTACTGGTGCCGATCGTTCTCTTTCCCGGTCTGTTTCTTCTTCTCAACACAAATATGGAACAGCAGCGTGCCATCGGACGAAACAACCAGACCGTAGCCGTGGCACCGGAACTGCTCCGCCAATGGACGCCGAACGAAAAGATTCCCGACGTGTTGTCCCGGTACACGCTGGTCCCGTCGCGGCGCGAAGCCGTTGCATCCGGAGCGGTCGTCGCGGAGCTGACCGCCGATAACCGCATCCGGTACAACGACCGCAGCGAAATTTCCACGACTGCGGCAGCGGCGATCGCATCCGGTCTGAACGCCGCGAGGGACACACGGGGCGCGACCGACGGGGACCGCCCGCTACTCGTCCTGGAACCGATCGTACCGACAGAGGGAACCCCCGGAACACTTCTCGCACTCGCGGCGGTGGTGCCGCTGTTTCTGATGCTCGCCGCGTCGGTCAGCCCGCTTCCGGCTGCGCTGGACCTTGGCGCCGGGGAAAAACAGCGTCAAAGTCTGGAGTTTCTCCTGGCGGCGACTCCGCAACGCGGGGGGATCTTTCTGGGAAAAGCGGTGGCCGTGGCGGTCACCGGATTACTCGGCGTTCTCGGCTTCGTGGCTGGGATTGTAATCGCCCACACGCTGGTGCCGGAACTGCTCTCAATTGACGCCTCGGATGCGCGCTTCGGCGCAGATCTTCTCCTGATGGGAGCGGCGATCGCACTGCTGCTTGTCATGACGATTTCGGTCCTGGAACTGGTTCTCAGCATTGCCGCCCGAACGCCACGGGAGGCGCAGGGCTATTTTCTTCCGTTCCTCCTGATGATCTCCGGAATCGGTTACACGGTGCTTCTGACGGACATATGGTATGCCCCGGGATGGATGCTCCACACGCCGCTTTTGAATATCGCCGTACTTCTGAAGATGCTTGTCCTTGAAGCGGACTTATCCAGCGTGGTGTGGTGGGTTTTTGCGGAAAACCTTAGTATTATTATGTTGGTCAGCGTGCTTGGCGGTGCCATACTCCGGAGTGAGTGGGTGTTACAGAGAAGCTGACACAACAGCAGAAAGGAGAACCGCACTATGTTTTATGGAATTATCGGAGCCCTGGTCGTCGTCATACTCGTCGTCGTTCTTATTCGAGTCTTATAAACAGCCTACAGGCGTACACGTCGTTGGCAATCACTCTTCGGTTTCGGCGGTAATCTCGTCGCCGAGTTCACCCATGTCAAAGGTTCCGTCCGGTCGCCGCCCCACCGGGACCAACAGGCGCCATACCGCTTTTGCGGCGGGACCACGCCGCTTTTTCCAATCACGAAATCGGTCATTACTGATAATGATTGCGGAAGCGGCGGCGATACAGTCGATAATCATCTCGTCGGCGGTCGTCCCTGCCGGGGCTGTCAGGAAGCGGTCGAACTGTGCCTGGACCTCTGCCAGATGCTCCGCGTCGTGAATCACATGCCGAATATTCGCGTCGGCGACACCGACTATGTCGGTGACGCCCCGCGCGCGCAGCTCCGCTACCAGTCCGGTCACCGGCCGGACACGCGGTTTCCGGGCATCGATCGTCCAGGCGACGTTGCTCACGTCGATAATCGCCCGGTGTCGTTCGTCCGTGGTGAACCGTCTGCGGTACACAGATCCTGCGGTAGTGACAAAGATCCGTTCCGCCACTCGGGGTGCCGTGCGAAGGCGGTCAAACGTTGCCTCATCGTCCTGCAGCAGTTCCAGAATTTCCCGCACCGAAGACAGACCGGTGTCCCACCGTTGCCTGCCTGCAAGGTGCCGCAGCGTTCGCGGATGCACGCGTTGTCCCGGATGGATATGGTCAAGCAGCATCGCGAGATAGTCGTCGGTTGTTGGAACGGTCGTAACAGAATACCCCATGCGACGGTGAGTATACGCGCCTTACTGAATCGGCGCGAGGAGATACGCAAGTCGGGAGACCACGCGCAACCACACGGGCATCGTGCGCATCTCTTCGACGGTCATTTCCCGGGAGTGGGAAAAATCCCGCGTCAGCATCGACTCCACCTGCGCGGCGAAGCGGCGGCTTCCGACGATCGCGGTGATCTCGAAATTCAGCCGGAATGAGCGGTTGTCGATGTTGACCGTTCCGATCGTCGCCACCGAGTCATCGATAAGCATCGCTTTCTGGTGTAAAAACCCGGGGAGAAACCGGAAGATCCGGACCCCCGCCTCAAGCATATGACCGACGAACGCAAATGCTGAAAGGTAAATCAACAGGTGATCCGGCTTGTCCGGTATCAGTACCCGCACGTCCACTCCCCGGAGTACCGCCAGCTTCAACGCATCCTGCACGCCCTCGTCGGGCACAAAATACGGGCTGGCGATCCACAACCGGTTGGATGCGGAATGGATCGCATGCTGCACGATCAGGCTGGCCGTGGGGGTCGCATCGGCGGGACCGGAGGGCAAGACCAAAGCGACCGCGTCATCTATCGGGGCCATCGGAACGGTAACGCCGTCTTCGGAGTCATCGGATTCAGCGTGCCCGCCCTCGTCCTGTAGATATTCTGCCTGTCCCTGCTCCGAATGCTCCGCACAGGACTGCCAGTCAAGGTCCAGATATTCCCCCGTTGCCCAGTGCCAGTCCTCAACAAACGGTAACTGCAGCCCGGTAAGCGCCGGACCGGTCATACGAAGGTGCGTGTCGCGCCACGGCCCGAAACGGGGGCTCTCGCCAAGGTATTCATTGCCGACGTTGAAACCACCGACAAATCCTTCCACGCCGTCCACGACGAGAACCTTCCGGTGGTTACGAAAATTGAGCTGGAAGCGGTTCCGCACGCCCCGGGTCGATGAAAACGGGTGCATGCGAACGCCATGGTCCCGCAGGTCCCGGACGTAACCGCGACCGAGAGCGTGGCTTCCGATCTCGTCGTAGAGGAAGTAGACCGCAACACCGCGCTGCACTGCATCAACAAGGATATCTCGGAGCGCTTCTCCCAGGGAGTCATCTCGAACGATGTAAAACTGAATCAGACAGTACGACCGGGCGCGGCGGATCGCACCAAACATCGTGTCAAAGGCCCGTCTCCCGTTGGTGAGAAGTTCGACGGTGTTCCCCCGGGTAAACGGCAGCTTGGCGATCCGTTCCAGCGCAAGAGCGCGTCCCGCTTCGTCGTGTTCTCCGGCGCGACGCAGGGCGATATGCCCGCCGATATTACCAAGTCGGGAAATGAGTCGCTGATCAACCTCTTTTCGCGAGCGAATGTATCCGTTAAACCGCGTCCGTCCAAAAACCCAGTAAGCGGGAACTGCCAGGTAGGGGAACGTATTCAGTGAGACGATCCACGCGATCGCGCCCTGAGAGGTGCGAGTCGTCAGCAACGCCGATATCGAACTGAGGACACCGAGGACTTGCGCTGTCGCGATCACGATCGCCAGAAGCATTCGTGTATGGTGGTTCGGGACCGGAGATTGGTCAAGGTGGCGTTTCGTCTCCTTGCCTCAGCGGAAAAGTTTGAATAATATCGGGCACATCATGCCAAGAAATGATCACACCCCCCACCCGCAGGGGCGGGCATACACATATCTGGCCGCGCTGTTCGTCGGAACTATCGTCGCGGCCAACCTGATGGGAACCAAGGTGATTCCGTTCTTTACGATCGCCGGGTTCGAGTTCACCGCGTCGGTCGGCATTTTTCTCTTTCCGATATCGTTTCTTGTAACGGATATCATGGCGGAGATCTGGGGCGGCAAAGCGGTGCAATCTCTTATCGGCGCCACAGTCGTCATTCTTCTGGTGGTGTTGACCGCAACGGCGGCGGCCACGATCATTCCACCGGCCGACCGATTTGCCGCCAACAACGATGCGTATCTGACGATCTTTCGAAGTTCGTTACGGATTACCGTTGCGAGTATCGTGGCGTTCATACTCTCTCAGACCCACGACGTCTGGGCGTTTGAACTGTGGAAACGCGTGACACATGGCCGAATGCTGTGGTTACGCAACAACCTTTCGACGATGGTAAGCCAGCTTATCGACTCGGTCGTGTTTATGCTCATCGCCTTCTGGATGGTCGGTGACCGGTTTACGATCGGCTTTGTCCTCGGGAGCATGGTGCCCCCCTACTACGTGCTGAAAGTGCTGATGGCCCTCGTTGATACACCCTTTGTGTATCTGGGCGTGCGCCTGCTGCGCAGCGATCTGCGGCGGAAACCCACCCCCGCAGAGGTTGCCTGACTCCGGACCACTTCCCGCGGATTCCGGCCCGGCTTCAGATCAGCTGGTTGTAAGGGAGAGGAATACCGCCTCTCCGGCGCGGAGTTCGGGAAGCAGCAGGCGGCCCCCGGCGGTGTCGACCGGTCCAAACGGCCCGGCAGCCCGGAACTCCTCGGTGGAAAAGATCAGATCCGCAACGGCACCGCCGGACACCGTTCGCCCAAGGGCGTTCAGCGGGAGGTGCAGCGGAGATACCGTGTCGGTACCGTAGTTGACCACACACACCGGAACGCCCCGCCCGCCGTTCGGCCGGCCCACGGTATCGGCATCGATATCCAGGGTCCAAGCGACGTAGGAACGTCCCGCAGTCGCATCAGGCGGCGACAGCCACCGGACCGCCGCTCCACGCAGCTCCGGCAGAATCTCTTCCGCAAACAGCCGAATGCGACTGATCCGGTAGAACAGATACCCGTTGCGCCCGAAGCGGAACGGGCCATCGGTAGCTTTGGGACCCTCCGTCTCGTGAAATACGTACAGTTTGGTGTACCGCTCATTTGGTGCCGCGACGTAATGGGGATCCCGGCATTCGAAGTTCAGCGCCGTATACGACGGCATGTCAGTGAGAAACAACGCGCTGAAGTACCGCGCCTCGTTGCCGCGCAGGTAGAATTCGTCGAAACGGGGATCGTCTTTGTCGGCGGTCATGACGGTGAACGATGGAACGACACGGTGGGTTGCGGCGATATCCCGATACCACCGCAGCTGCTGGAAAAACTCGGGACTTTCCACCCGGCGGGATTGCAGATCGCCAAGGGTCACGTCCGCCCCGGACGCATCCAGGTGCTCAAGCTCATCACCGTACGCCATGAC
>JAQIBO010000066.1 GCA_027859055.1 Spirochaeta sp. | reverse complement strand
GGCGGGTACACCGCCGGCACCGGCGCGCAGGCGTACACCGATCCGGCCGCCGCCGTCGGTCCGGCCGCGGGGTCGTCCACCGGGGTTGTCGTCCTTGGCCAGGGCGGCTCAATCGTCCTGGAGATGGGAACGCCCTTCGCCGATACGCCCGGGGCGGACTTCGCGGTGTGGGAGAACGGCATTGCCGGCGCCGGTGGTGTTATCTTTGTGGAGCTGGCGTTTGTCGCGGTCTCATCGGATGGAGCCACCTTCGCGAGATTTCCCGTTACAGCGCGGCGGACGACGCCGGTGGGACCGTTTGAGTCGGTAGATCCGACGTTGTACGGTGGGTTCGCCGGTGTCCACCCGCTCGGAACCGGGACCGCCTTTGACCTGGCGGAGTTACGTGACGTCGCGCAGGTTGTCTCCGACGACGTCGACCTTGCGTCGGTGCGCTATATCCGGATTACCGACGTTCTCGGTGACGGGAATACCACAGACGACCAGGACCCCGCCCAACCGATCTACGATCCCTTCGACACGTACGATTCCTCCATCAGTTCAAACACGTCGGGCTTCGACCTGGACGGGGTGGCAGTTCTGCGATGACATGCGGCGCGAGATCGATGCGGCCGTGGCGACTCCCTGTCATCGTGGTTGTTGGTCTCGCTCTTGGGATAGCTGGCGTCGCCGCCCAGGAAGACGGCGACGGGGCCTCAGAGACGCCACCCGAGACGATTGTCGTGACCGCCGAGGCACCAGCCGGTATTGCCGGTCCCGCCCCGGGGATAATCGTTATTGAAATAGACGAGGTTCGTGGCGCCGGAGACACGACACTCGGGGATCTCCTTTCCAGGGTACCGGGCGTGCAATTGCAGCGAACCGGTTCGGGGTTTGAGTCATCAACGGTTCGCATACGGGGATCCACGGGCGAGCAGGTCCTTGTCCTCCGCGACGGCCGCCCCGTTGCCGACGGTCGGAGTTCCAGCGTCGATCTGAGCCGGATCTCCCTTGCGGGAATAGAGCGGGTGGAGCTTGTCCTGGGACCGGCCACCGCGCTGTATGGCGCGGGCGGCGCCGCCGGGGCGGTCAATCTGATCACCAGACCCACGGAGAGTGCCGATCCCGGAATCCACGGAACCGGCCGAGCCGTCTGGGGCAGCTTTGGCGAGTACCGGGGCAGCGGGACCACGACGTTTGGTGGCGTAACCGACCGTGCCACCTACACCGCGGATGTCGCCGTGGACGGGGTGCTTTCGGAAAACACGTACCGGTTTGAGCGCCTCGGTGAGGTGGAAGAGCGGCGGAACGCCGGGGGCCGGCAGGGCAGCGTAGATCTGGCCCTGCGCCGGGAAAATGCCGCCCTCCAGCTGGAAGCTGACGGTTCAATCTCGGCGTTCCGCCGCGGACTTCCCGGTACGGTGGAGTTTCCCTCGGCTTCCGCGGAACTCGCCGAGGAACGTGGTGGTGTACGGCTGGGCGCCACACTCACGGCGATACCGTTTCCAACGGCATTCACCGTCGGATTGTCCCGCTCGGACCGTGGGTTTCGCGACGACGACTACCCTCTGGGCGCGCTCGCAACCGACTCCTCTCTGACCGCCGCCGACGCGGAACTTGCGGTGACGTTTCCCCTGGGTGCGGTAACGATTCGCCTGCCCGTTTCCGGCCGCGCGGAGGTATTAGACGACACCGAGCTGGGCGAGACAAACCGGGGAATCCTCGCAATCGCTCCCAGTGTGCGAAGTTCGATCCCGCTTGCAGCAGGAAGTGAAATCGGTGTCGATCTCTCCGGGCGCGGCGAGGTGGTATCCGGTGGTGGCGAAGCACCCGAGATTCTTCCCAGTTGGCGGGGGAGCCTGGGATGGACCGCCGCGCGCGTTCCGATCTGGACGGGCGTCGCCGCTGCGGGGGGCTATCGCCTTCCGGACTTCTCGGAGCTGTTTCTTGAGGGATCCGCGTTTGCCGTCGGAAACCCGGACCTGGAACCGGAGGAGAGTATCTCCGCGGAGTGGGAGTTCCGTCTCGGGGACCGGTACGTCCAACCCGAACACGGCACGTCGACGTCGCTGGTATCGACGGGATTCCGGACCGCGGTGTTTGTAACGGAGTACCGGGAGCTGATCCAGTGGCTTCCCGACCCAACCGGCTACTGGCGACCACGGAATACCGGTGAGGCGCAAATGTACGGGCTGGAAGCCGATGTCGGTGCCGATCTCCCGCTGGGGATGACGCCGTGGAGCGTGGACGGGAGCACCGGTGTCGATATTCTCCAGGCGCGGGACCGGAACGAGGGCGTCTCCTTCGACAAGCAGCTTCCCTACCGGCCACAGTTGTCGTTTCGCGGGGCGGTAGGGTTGGAGCACCTTCTCGGCCATCGTGTCGACGCGTCTGTTCTGGGGCGCGGCGCGCGCCCGATCACCCGGCAAAACACGGTGTGGCTGGACCCGTATATCGACCTCACCGTCGGCGCGACGATTACGGTGATTCCCGAACAGGCGCGAGTGAGTGCGGAGGCGCGCAATCTCCTTGATGAGACGTACGTGGAAACGCGTTTTTACCCCAACCCCGGACGGGAGTTTCGTATCGCCGTGGAGGTGGAGTGGTGATGCGCATCGATTGCGCTGTACTAGCGCGCTCTACCCGACGATTTGCCGCGACGTTGGTCCTTGCCGCATTGACCGGTGTTTTTGCATCCGTTACCGGCTGCGACCTTTGGGATCCTCCGCGGGAAACTTCGTCGCGGCGCTACGACCCGATCGTGGAACTGTTCGTCGTCAACAGCTTGGCGGAAACGCTGACATCCATCGAACTTGACGGAACGGGACGCTTTGTCGGATCCCAGGACGACGCGGCGATCGTTGGCTCCGTGCCAAACGCAATCATCCCATTCGCTTCCGGCGCGGAGCTTGCGATCACGATATCCGGGCAAAACCGTGTTCTCCTTCTTGACGAGTCGACATTTGTGACCACCGGTGCGATTGACCTGGGAAGCGGCGTAAACCCGATGGTCACCGCCGAAGTCCGCCCGTCTCTGTTTGGGACGACGGGCCTGTTCACCGGGCGCCTGCACCTACACGACCGGGAGGGGTATGCAGCGAGAGATGGAAGCGGAAACAGCGTGGCGCCGCTTACCGGGC
Source organism: Spirochaeta sp. (assembly GCA_027859055.1). Lineage (GTDB taxonomy): Bacteria > Spirochaetota > Spirochaetia > DSM-27196 > Alkalispirochaetaceae > Alkalispirochaeta. Next base: position 7,105 of record JAQIBO010000066.1, on the reverse strand, counting down.
CAACCGATTCCCGGGCACCCCAGGCGATTCTTGCCGTCACCAATACCGGCGGTGGCGCCGGGGAGGTGCGGGTGCTCGTGACAAACACCGCCTACAGCAGTTCCCGCCCAAGTGAATATCCCTTCGGCGCGGCGACGCTGACGGCATTTCGTCTCGCCGTTGCCGCAGACGCGGGCACCGCCGGCGGCGCACCGCAGATGGGGGTGGTGGAAACGGTCACCTACCAGCTTGAAGCTTCCGGTGACCTCCCCGCAATTACCGGGGACGGCGAATCGATCTCCAAGTCCGGTCTCAATCCGCAGCAGATCATCGATGGTCCTTCCGCCGGGGCTTCTGGAGAGATCGTCGTGGTCGGCGCGGGGGTGAATTACGGGAACGGTGGCGCCGGGAACGACGACGGTGTTGTGCTTGTGCTGGACCGCGGCGCGTTGATTGACGGTGCCGCGCTTCCTGCCGCCGGCAACGCTATCGTCACCCGACGCGTTGCGATCGGTGGTTCTCCCGGGGCCGGGGTTGTCCTGAACCGCGACGACGGCGGGTTCACCCTCATTACCGCCGGGACAACGGCGCTGCGCACGGTCAATCGTGCGGACGCCGGAACGGGAACAGCGTGGACGGAACCGCTCTCGTCGGGCGCCGCAGTCGTCTATACCGCCACCGGAGGGCTTCCGTTTCTTTCCGATATCGCCGCGTGGAACGACAACGTCTACGTCGCCGACTTCGGAAATGACCGGGTGTTGCGCTTTTCCTGGAATGGTTCCGGTGGGCTCACCTACCGTGAGTCTCGCGGGGTATCGGACGGACCGATCGCCGTTCATGTGGGGGTGGAGTGACAGGGCCAATGGACCAACCACGCAGCCGGACACGCAGATCTCGCCTCTCCGACGACACGCGGCGCATGCTTGCCGCGGCGACTGTCGCTCTCATTGTCCACGGCGCCGTATTCGCAGCCATTGAGTTTGCTCCCGAGACTGAGCGCGAGACTGTTCCCCCGGAACGGATCGCCGTTGTTGTCACACGGATTGACTCGTCGCCGCAACAACAGGTTGCCGCGGACGACGCCATTACACCTGAACCGACAGATGCGTCTGTGGAGGAAAACAACCTCGAGACGCCGCAGGTAATCCAGGCACGTGACACTGGAGGCGATTTCGGTGAGGTGACACCGGTCCGTCTATCCGATACGACTGTAGAGCGTCTGTTTGGCGAGGGAAGGAGCCAACCAGAACCGGAGAAGACCGAGAGCGAGCGCCAACAGACAGATGGGGGAGGCACCGGTCCTGCGCTATTTGAGCGGGCGTCACAGAACAGTCAGGCCGTGGGTGCCGCTGAAGCGGCGGCGGATCGCACCATCCACCCCGACAGGCGCTATGTAAAACCGGAGTATCCGGAACGGGCGCGCCGGGCGGGCGTTGAGGGAACTACAGTCGTGACGTTTGAGATCGACCGGCGTGGTCGGCCGGATGAAATCTCACTGGAAGAAAGCAGCGGTTCCACCCTTCTGGACCGTGAGGCGATGCGGGCGGTACAGTTGTGGCGTTTTTCCCGGGAGAGCGCCGGGCGTGTAAGCGTCCATCGTATTGAGTTTCGATTGGAGGAGGATTCATGACATATCGACAGTACCCCGTTTTGATTCTGTTATTCGCGGCGGTGCTCTCGCCGTTGTGGGGGCAACCACTCCAACACGCCACCGCTCTGTCAATGGACCTCTCCTGTGAACACTCCACGGTAATAACGATTCGTGACGCCTGGCCGGGCGCCGAGCCGCTGCAGTACGCACTTGTTGAACGCGGCGCACCGGCGCCCGGCGGTGACGGGTTTGAGGCGGTCATCGAGGTTCCGGTACGACGGATCGTCTCGCTCTCCTCCACCGCGATACCGCACATCGTTGACCTGGGCATGACGGACCGGCTTGTGGGTGTGGATACCGGCGACTACATTTACAACGCGGCGGTTCATGAGCGCGTCACCGTTGGAACGATAGCGGAGGTCGGGTCCGGAGATTCTCTGGACGTGGAACAGATCATCGCGGTGCAGCCGGACGTGGTTGTTACCTCCGTTATGGGATTCGACGATCCCACGTGGCAACGGTTGACCGCCGCAGGTGTTCCGGTGGTGGTTCTCGCCGACTGGCGAGAGAATGCGCCCCTCGGGCGCGCGGAATGGATCCGGCTGTTCGGCGCCTTGTTTGAGCGGGATGAGGTGGCACTCCGGCTGTTTGGCGAGCGGAGCGCGCGGTACGCCGCGATGGCGGAGCGCGTGGATGCCGTTGCCGCTGATGAGCGACCGTCTGTTCTGCTGAATGCGCCGTGGCAGGGCACCTGGCCGGTCCCGGCCGGTGAGAGCTACGTTGCGCGTCTGTTTGCGGACGCCGGGGCGGATTACCTGTGGGCGGACCGTCCCGGGACGGGGTCGCTGTTTCTGGATCTGGAAGCGGTGTTGCAGCGCGGCGCTGCCGCGGATTTCTGGTTCAATCTGAACTTCGGGTGGCGGGCGAAATCCGACGTGGAAGCCCTCGACCCGCGGTTGACCGTGTTTCGCCCCTACCGAACCGACCGGATGTACCACTACATCGGTCGCGTCCGCCGGTGGGGGGCAAACGATTTCTGGGAGTCCGGGGCGGCACGTCCCGATCTCGTCCTGTCCGATCTCATCCACGTTATGCATCCCGAACTCCTCCCCGATCACGATCTGGTCTACTACCGGAGGCTCCGGTGACGCTGCGTCTGGCCCTCTTGTTCCCGCTGCTGGTGATCCTCGCCGGTCTGTCCCTTTCGCTCGGGTCCGTACGGATATCCGGCGGTGACCTCTGGGCGGCGCTTTCCGCGCCCTTTGGAACGGAAGAAACGGCGGGCGCGACCACCGGCCGGTCAGACGACGCCGGCGAAACGGTGGCGCGAGTTATCGTGCACACCGTTCGGGTGCCCCGGACGATAACGGCGCTCGGCGCCGGTGCCGCGTTGAGTCTCGCCGGCCTGTTAATGCAGACGGTGTTTCGCAACGCTCTTGCCGGTCCCGGCGTCTTGGGAGTGACCTCGGGGGCGGGTCTGGGTGTTGCACTTGTTCTGTTGGCTGGCGCCGGGTCCGGTATGGGTGTGCCCGTCGGGGTTGCCGCGGTATTCGGCGCCTCGGCGGTACTGGGGCTGGCACTGGTCGTCAATCGCGTTATCGGGCAACCGGTTATCCTGCTGGTGCTTGGGTTGCTGTTCGGTTACGCCGCGAGCGCCGGTACCACGCTCCTCATGGCATCGAGTCCTGCGGAGGGGCTGGAGCGGTACGTGGTGTGGAGCTTCGGGTCCTTCGCCCTTCCCCCCGGTCCGGGTCCGATCGTTCTGCTTGGTACGGTTATTCTGGTGGCAGTGGTGCTCACCGGAAGCGGCCCCCGCCTCGACGCGCTCCTCCTTGGCCCGCTCTACGCGGAAAGCTCGGGTCTCAACGCGCGTTCGGCGCAGGGGTTGCTCATCCTCGTTTCCGGCGTCCTTACCGGTCTGGTTACGGCGCTGGCGGGACCGATCACCTTCATTGGTGTTGCGGTTCCCCACCTGGCGCGGGGGTGGATTCGCAGTTCCCGGCACACCGCGCTGGTTCCCACGACGGCGGCGCTTGGCGCCTCGCTGGGCGTGGCGGCGGACATCGTTTCACGGCTTCCGGGGGTTGAGCGGGTTCTGCCGCTGAACGCGGTTATGGCGCTGGTTGGTGTACCGGTGGTCCTTTCCGTCCTGCTCCGGCCGGGGCGCCGGGTGACGGAAGAGGGGATTGGTCTGTGACGGAACGGGGAACGCCGCTCATTTCAGCACGGGATCTTCATCTCGGATACCGGTCCTCCCCGGAGGTGCTGCGCGACGCGAATGCGGAGGTCCGGGCGGGGGAGCTGTTGTGCATCATCGGCCCCAACGGCGGCGGGAAAACGACGCTGGTCCGCTCCCTGGCGGGACTGCTTCCGCCGCGACACGGCACGGTTGAGCTTGCGGGAGTGTCTCTCTACGGCCGCCGCGCATTGGACCGCCGCCAAAGGGCACAGACGATCGCCGTTGTGTTGACGCATACGGTTGCCCCGGCGTATCTGCGCGTTCACGAGCTGGTCGAATTGGGCCGTCTCCCGTACCGACGGATGCGGCACACGGATGTCCAGGTTGTTTCTCGCGTTCTGGCGCAAAGCGGCATTACGCAGCTTGCGGACCGACCGGTGGGCGAGCTGAGCGATGGGGAGCGGCAGCGGGTGATGGTTGCCCGGGCGCTGGCGCAGGAACCGAAAATTCTTCTGCTCGACGAACCGGCGGTACACCTGGATCCACCCCACCAGAGCGAGTTGTTTCTGTTGCTGGGCGGGTTGGTCCGGGAGGGGATCATCGAAAGCGTTGCGATCGCAACACACCTTCTGCACCTGGCCCTCCACTTCAGCGATCGTATCCTTCTGGTGGCCGATGGCGGCGTGGTTCCGGGAAACGCGTCTGAACTGCTCGCTGACGGCCGCCTGGAAGCGGCGTTCGCCGGACCCTCTCCCGCCGGAAACGGTACGATCCCCCTGGTGCTGGACGCCGATCGGGGCTGGTTTCTTCCCGCCGGCAGCGCTCAAAAGCGGTAAACGGTCAAATTGGACGCGGGAGCGCGCCGTGCGAGCTGACACAAGCGCCGCCGTCTGGTAGATTTCTTCCCATGCACATTCGCAGGGTCCGGCGCTATCTGATTCTCCCGATTCTGTACGTCGGCGTAATATTCGGACTGCTGTTTCTCCAGTTTTCCGGTCGCCTGACCGTACGCCAGACGATTGCGGGGCTGGAGTTCACCGGAACGCTGATCGCCGGCGCCGACGAGACCAGCCAGGAGATCACCGCGGCCCGGATCGCCTATGAGGGAATTCGCTTCAGCTTTTCCGAATCCGAGCCGGTGGTTGTCGCCAATGACGACGGAGCCGACGCACGCGTTTTTCCCGAGCGCTACGAGATTGAGGAACAGGAACTCCGAATTACCTTCTCCGACGGGAGCGTCATGCGGTTTATCGTCTCCGAGTCGGAAAACCCGGAACTCCACATCATCCCCATGCCGACCAATGAGTGGCCCCGGGACGGGCAACTCGTCGTGCCGTACCGTCTCGCTGCGGACTCGGAGGCAGCAGAACCCGATCCCAACAACCCGGAAATCCAGGAGATCGCGTTTGACGAACGGCGCTTCTTTCTGTCCGCTCCTCCCCGTACCGCGTTCGATACGACGCAAAACCAGCTGGTGATTCCGCTCAGTGCGGGAAGTCAGATGGTCCGCTACGCCGAAGTCACCAGCGAGGTGGATAACGTGATAGAGGCCGCGTTCAGCGACGGGGAGCGGCAGATCGGGGCCGTCCGGTACGAGCAGACGATGAGTGACTACCTGGATCTCGCCTATTTCGGATGGGCGACCGAGCGCTTTAACGGTGGGTCCGGTACCTGGCGCATGCGCGACGGGGGGCCTCGTTTTTCCGAGAATATCCTCACCGCGTATCTGGCTGAAGCGTGGCGTCGAAATGATTACCCCGGTGCGTTTAACCAGATGCGCCGCGCCGCAGATCTGCACCCCCAGGAAGTCGGGTTTCAGTCAACGGTGTTTCTCGGAAACCTCCGCACCGTGTCGGCCCAGACGCTGGCCGCCAACGCTGAGCGAACGGCGCGCCTTTCCTCCCGCATCGCGGCGGGAGATCCCACCGTGTTTCGTGATGAAGACCTGATCCCGTTTGCGGCGCACGGCGGAAGCGAGGCGCTCTACGAGCAAGTGCTGGACTACGCGGAAATCGTCGATTTTCGGACCGTGGGAATTCCCGCCGCCGTGGGGATGCTTGTTGCGGCGGCGGATATAGAGTATCCCAGTCCGGCGGCGCGAGAAGCGACCCGCCGGTTTCTCGCCATCGTGGAGGAACGGATCTTTCCCGCGGTTCGGCGTTTCGACGAGTTTTTCTTTCTGGAGACCGCCCAGGGCGAGGTCGACGTCTATTGGTCGATTCGTGCGGGGCAACTCGTGGAGATGATCGGCCGTGAGCAGGACGATGAGCTCTACGTTACCGTTGGGCGCAACCTGGTCATGTCGGGTCTGCAGCTGGCGGACCCGCAAGGGTTTCTCCCGGCGTTTCTGTATTTCAACGAGACGGGAATTCAGCGCCGGGAGGGAAGCTTCGGGCCGGAACGGTTGTATTCCGTGTTCACCGACAACCCGTGGTATCCCCGCCGGATCTCTCTGTACGAGGAGCTTGGTGCAGGCAGTTTCATATGGACGATCGCCAATTTCACCCGGGTCGATATCGGCGAGGAACAGTTTTCGTTCCGGCTGGAGTACCCGGCCAATCAGACCCATTACATCATCATGCAGGGTATCCCCGCGTTTGATTCGATGCAGCTGTTCGGCCTTCAGTGGCGGAACGATCTGAGTTTCGAGTCGTACATCAAGGGTCGCCATTACGAGGCATCCACGGAAACGCTGATGATCAAATACACCGACAATTCGACCGCGGAAGAAATTCTGCTGTACTACTGAGAGTGAAATGGATTCAATACACGAGATACTGACAACGCTGGAGCGTCCCGCGCGATTCTACTTCGTTCGCCACGGCGAATCTGAAGGGAACGTGGAAGGCAAGATGCAGGGCCACAAGGACCGGCACCTGACCGATCTGGGTCGTTCGCAGGCGGAAGCGACGGCGCGGTGGTTTGCCGAGACAGAGATCCACGTGGATCACCTGTTTACCTCGCCGTTGATCCGGGCGCGGGAAACGGCGGAAATTCTTGCTGCCGGCGCCGGGTATCCCGCGCCGGAACCGTTGGACAGCGTTCTGGAGCTGCATACCGGCGTGTTTACCGACCATTCGTTTCCGGAGATTCAGGAAAAGTTCCCGGCGGAGTACGCTGAGTTCGTTGTCGGGAGTTGGGAGTCCGTGCCGGAGGCGGAATCGATCACCTCGTTGACACAACGCGGCCTTGATACGTGGGAGGAACTGGTGCGGCGCGCCAACGCCACGGAACGTTCGGATCCTGCCGAGACCGCCGCCGGTGCGCCGCACCAGTTCCTCCATGCCGGCGATCAGGCCGTTCACGTGGGTCGGCTTCGGTTCTAGGGTCTGGCGCCTTGAGAAGGCGAGAAGGCG
>JAQIBO010000059.1 GCA_027859055.1 Spirochaeta sp. | reverse complement strand
GTCTGGGCGTAGGCGATTCTCCCGTTCTGTTCGGCGAGCATCGTCTGAATGTGATCCTGGTCGGAAAGATCCGTTCCGGTACTGGAAGGGTGGATTACCAGTGTTCCACTGGCGTCGATGACGTAGGGGTATCCGGTCTGACCAAGGGTTATGCTGAGGAGCGAACGCTCCAGGCGCTCACGGTCAAGCTGTCCGTCGTGTATGGAGAGCTCCACCATTTCCCGGGCGAACGCGGTCGCGGTCTCAAGCCCGGACTCAACGCTCTCCTGAACCGCAACGCGGGCCTGAAGGAGAATCACGGTGCCCAAAGACACCACGATAACGACCTGGAGTACGACCATGACGGCCGTAATCTTGCCTCGAATAGTCATCTGACAAGTGTAGACGGAATGGCGGATATTGCAAGGGGGGTCAATCGGACTCGATCGTCCGCTGGTGGCGCTCTTTGACCGTGGCGGTAATCGTATCAAAGATGCCGATAACCGTGTCCGCGTCGACTCCGGCATCGCCGGCGATGGCGCGCAGCCGCGCTTTTTGCCGTTCTTCGCGCTCGGCATCCAGCGGCGGGAGGTGTTCGTGTTTTTTCAGCCGACCGATTTCGTCAGTGCATGAGTACCGTTCGGCGAGAAGGTACACCAGGGCGGCATCGAGGCGGTCGATGTGGGAACGCAGGTCATCGAGGGTCAACGGTGTCGGTTTCACCACCTCAGCATACCCGTCCCGGCGCGTCGCGGCAAGTTTGTATCCCACTTGCACCAACGTCCAAACAGCACTACCATTCGGGTATGGGCATCTTTGATACGGTATATTTCGAGCCTCCTCGGACGTGTTCCCAGTGCGGTGCGTCTATCAGTGAGGTGCAGACAAAAGCGTTTGATCCGGGCCTGCGGGAATACCGCGTCGGTGATGTGGTCTACGGTTCTCCAATGCTGAGCGGCGTTCTCGGTGAAGACCTGTACTGTCCGCATTGTAACTCGTCAAAACAGAAGATCTACTTTTCCATGTGGCATACGCTCCTGATCGGGGTATACGACAGCGAGGAGAGCGCCGAGGCACGCGTCGGGTCCGTGGACCGGGCGGAGTTGCTGGATTACCTGGTTCACCACCAGTCGGAGGCACTGCGGTGGCACGACCGGTTCTCGCGGTTGTACGGCGAGTTACAGAACTTTCACGACTATCAGACCGGGAGAAACAGCTCCGGTGCCACTCGCCGGGAAAATCCGATGTTTTTCCGCATTCGCGAGTACGTTGACGCCGAGGATCCCCTCGGCGAGCTGGTCCGGGCCAACAAACCGATCAACCCCGAGGATGAAACGGAGGTTTCCCGGGAGGACGAGCAGCGGGACGAAGAGACCGGCTGAGTTCGGGGTTGTGCCGGGGGCTACACTGCCAACAGCCGGGCCGCCGCAATCCACTACTCGAGAGCGGCCTCGCGGAGGTCGAGAAGGCCCGCGGGATGCAGCCGCACGTCGCGAAGCCCTTCGACAGCCACCATATTGGTCCGCCGATTGGCCACAAAGAGCCATGGCGCGTCTTCGCGGACAATCGCCTGGACCTCCCGGTACACACGCGCACGCTCCCGTTGATCACTCTCTTCCCACGCCCGGTTCAGCAACGCGTTAACCTCCAGATTGGGATAGTACCCCCGGTTGTAGCCGCCCGCTTCAGGAAACGCATCAGTTCGAAGGGTCAGAAACGGGAGTAACTCCGGATCGATCGATTGCCACGACGCGTGCATCATATCGGACGCCCGTCGCAGTTGCGCGTCGTCCCGCTCGAGAATGACCGAGACGTTCAAACCGACCGCAGTAAGATCCTCCTGGAGTCGGCGCCTCCAACTCCCGTTCGGCACCGCGACAACGATCTCTTCACCGCGATAGCCGGAGCGGGCAATCAGCTCCCGCGCCCGGGGTGGATCGTAGGGATACGGTTCCAGGTCATCGTTATGCGCCCAGTCAAACACCGGTGAAATCGGACCGTTCGCAACGTCCGCGGCACCGTCAAGTGCGCCGTCGATCAGTTCCGCTTTGTTCAGCGCGTAGTTCACCGCCTGCCGCATCGCGTGATCTGAAAACGGCCCGTTCCGCATATCAAGAATCAGAAATTCCGCATGCACCCCCGCCTGTTCGTATACGCGAAAGGCGGCGCGCTGCCGGAAGACCTGGATCCGGTCCGCCGGGACGTCAACGATGAGATCCACTTCGCCGGACAGCATTGTTGTCACCCGCGTCTCTTGGTCGGTAAAGGGGCGAAAGGTGATATTTTCCGGGCCGGCCCCTGCGCCCGCCCCGGTTTCCCGGTAGTCCTCAAAGGCGGTCAGCGTGACCTGCGCCTTTCCGTCCCATCCAACAAAGCGATACGCACCTGTTCCGACGGGATTCTGCCCGAAACCGCGACCGGATTGCCGAACCGCCGCAGGCGAAACGATCAAACCCGCCGGAGATGCAAGTTGCGGGAGAAACGGCGCGAACGGCGCGGAAAGAGACAACTGTACCGTGTTTTCGTCGAGAACGCGCGCATCCGTGAGTCCGCTGTCGGAAAACGGCATCGCGAGCGGACCGGTACCAAACAGGCGGTGGTTCCCGTTGATCATCCGCTCAACGTTGAACTGTACCGCCGCGGCGTTAAACGGCGTTCCGTCGTGAAAGGTGACCCCTTTGCGCAGGTAGAACGTATACCGGAGACCGTCGGCGCTGACCTCCCAGCTTTGCGCCAGGGCGGGTTCAACGGAGAACGAGTCATCCTGAAACCGGACCAGCCCTTCGTACAGGTTCACCAGGATGTGAAGGTCCCCGGGCGCCGGACCGGCGTGGGGGTCGAGGGTTGTCGGTTCGGCGAGGAGGCCGACAATCAGCGCCTCCCGGTCCGGTTCTTCCACTTCGCCGGCACCCGTTGCAAATACGGGAACCGCTGTCGCGATCAGCATCAATACCACGTACAACATCGTTTCGTACTCACTCGTCGTTCTGCTCATCGCTCGAACAGGTGATCCAGGGTGGCAACGTCCGGATCAACCGCGATGCCGGCGTCGCTTCTGACGATCGGCGTGCGCAGAAGGGCCGGATTCTCCTGGATCTCTTCCACCGGGTCGTAGTCCATCCACGCCAGCCCCTTGGCGGTGTACGCCTTGGCGGTGGTGTCGATCAGGTCAGCGGGTTCACGGACGAAGCGGAGAATCGCTTCCAACTCGCCGGGACTGAGCGGTTTTTCTATCGGGTCGCGGTGCTGATAGGAGAGCTGACGCTCCCGGCAATAGCGTTCACACGCGCGAAACCCTCGCGACTTTTTTGATCCAATTATCTGCGGCGTCATATCTACAGTGTACCGTGCGCTCCTTTACCTGAAAAGGTAACGCCAGTATTCTTTATGCCAATGGAAACTACACCACGTCGCGCGATTATTATTGGGGCGTCTTATGCGGGCCTCGTTGCCGCAGCCGGATTGAAATGTCACGGGTGGCAGGTACGCATCGTCGAAAAGTCCTATGAGCGCTCCCGCAGCGGCGGCGGTGTGGTTGTTCAACGGCGTATGCTTGAATATCTGGAGAATCACGGCGTCGGGTTTCCCGGGGTTGCGAGCATTCCCGCCAGAACGCGGCAGATCTATCGCCCGGACGGTGCGGTTCTGCGCATGCCCGAGACCGCCGCGGCGTACACGTCGTGGGACGTGCTCTTGCAGGAGCTGGAAACGGTCGTGGGACCGGAGTGGATCGAGCGGGGTGTGGCGATGACCGATATTCCCGACTGGGGCGCTCTGGGGACGGTGGAGTTCACCGACGGTACCACCGATACCGCCGACGTGGTGATCGCCGCTGACGGAATCGGGTCGCTCTCGCGGCGGCTGTTGCTGCCGGGGATCAGTCCGGAATACGCGGGGTATGTAGCGTGGCGCGGAATGATTGATGAATCTGATCTGACATCGGCGACGGTTGACGCGTTTTGTGACACCCTCAGCTCGTTCCAGGGTGAACGCACCACGATTCTCTTGTATGAGGTGCCGGGAGAGGACGGTTCTCTGGAGAAGGGACGCCGGCGGATCAACTGGGTGTGGTACGAAAACATGCCGGCGGGACCCAGGCTTTCCGCGCTGATGACCGACAGCGCCGGATACGAGCACCGCACAACGGTGGCGCGGAACAAGCTGACCCCGGTGACGCGCTCGTATATGGAAAAACTTGCCGCTGAAGAGCTCAGTGCACCCTTTGCCGAAGTTGTTTTACAAACACCCGAGCCGTTTTTACAGAAAATTGAGGATTTGACGATCCCGCGGTTGGTGTTTGGCCGTGTGGTGCTGATCGGTGATGCGGCGAGCCTTGTGCGGCCGCATATCGGGTCGGGAACCGCCAAGGCGGTAGACGACGCGATCCATCTGGCCACCGCCCTGAGCGAACCGTGCGACGAGGACCTGAGTTGCCTCGCCGCATGGGAACACACCCGGTTGAACGACCATTACGGCCTTGCCGACTACGCCAAGGCGATCGCCCGCCGCCTCAAGCTGGGAACCGACGCCGCAGGGTGAGCGGGGCGCCCGCAGGCGCGGCTCCCCCGCACGGGCCGCCTGGCAGGCCCACTCAGCTCAGGGAGCTCCAGCTGTTCCACTGAACGACCTCGTTCAGCTCTTTTCGCTCCCGTTCGGACACTTCCGACGCAGCATGCTTCTCGTTGAGATTGGACGCGTCACCGGGATATCCGATCGCGATTATCGTAATGACACTGGTTTCCGCTTCAATGCCGAAGCTCTCGCGCAATTTGAGCGGGTCAAAGCCCGCCATCGGATGCGCGTACATGCCTTCCCGGGTCGCCTGGAGCAACATGCCGGCAACGGCCATTCCCGTATCAAACTGGGCGTAGTTGCGGTTGTCATTGAGCTGACAGTCCAGTTCATCCCGGGTTGTCACCACCACCAGCACCGGCGCCACCTTCGCCCAGTAGTTGCCGCCCAGCAGCGCTTCCCGCGCCGTTTCCAGCCCCTCACCCTCGGTGCAGGCCATGAACCGCCACGACTGCTTGTTACTGCAGCTCGCCGCCATCGTCCCGGCGGTGAGGATGCGCTCCACCGTCTCCCGGCTTACCGGCTTATCGCTGAACCCGCGGCGGGCGCGGCGCTCCTGTATTTCTGGAATGATATCTGCCATGTATTGTCTCCTCGTCGGTCTAACATAGTAAGACCGGAGCCGGTTCGTCCAATCAGACGGAACCGATCGCGACAAAGGCGGCCATCCGCCCCGCGCCAAACGAGTCGCGCCGGTGGGAATGGTAACGCCGGTCACCTATTGTCCCGCCACCACTGACGCTGATGCGGTTGTCGTCGATCCCTTCTGCGCGGATCTGGAGGCGAACCACCTCGCGCACGTCGAGGAGGTACTTTTCCCGCCGTTCCGGATGGGGACGTCCGGCCGACGGCCACCGGTCAAACCGGGTAAAAACCTCGTGGCCCACTTCGTACGCCGCGCCTTCGGCGCACGGGCCGATCCAGACGCGCATGTCCGTCGCTCCGTTGTGGCGAAGTGTACGGATCAGCGCCGGCGCGACCTCCCCGACGGTACCGCGCCAGCCGGAGTGGGCGATACCGACAACCCCGGCGGTGGGATCAGAGACGATAACGGGACAACAGTCGGCCACGTTTGCCACCAGCACCAGTCCCGGGCGATCGGTCCACTGGGCGTCGGCGGTCGGAATCGGGTCGACGGGGTCGGCTGGACCGTCGCCACGGTAGACGATCTTGCTCCCGTGGACCTGGCGCATCAGCCGAAACGCATCGACCGGACAGGTAAGCTGGTGGGCAAGAACCCGCCGCGTCAGCGCCACCTCGCGCGGGGCGTACGCCCCCGCCGGCCAGAACGAGACACCTCCGGGATTGCCCACCCGCTGTACCCGGAGCAGCACGCCGCCGGCGGCAAACGGTGCGATCCCGTCGGCCGGCTCGGTCACAAACACGGTTTACGCTCCCGGATCGCGCTACGCGATCGACAGAAACTGTTCGATAAATATTCGGTCCGAGTCCGCAAGGTCCAGGTCGGGAAGCTCATCCGGGAGGAACCACCCGGTTTCACTGTGGACGGAGAGTTCCGTCGGGACGGTATGAAACGTGACACGGTAGGCGACGAGAATGTATCGAATGGATTTGTGTTCAAACGGGACTGAGCCGATTTCATCGCCAACATCGATCGTGATGCCGAACTCTTCGTGGTACTCCCTGGCAAGGCAGCTCCGTTCGTCGGCATCATCGGCATCGCATTTGCCGCCGGGGAACTCCCACCGCCGGGACTGGGCACCGCCCGCCTGGCGACGGGCGAGAAAGTACCGGGTTCCGTCAAATGCGACACCGGCGGTAGTGACGAGCCGGTCTTCCCGGTACAAGCACCCCACGAAGCGCGGTCAGAGAAAGAGGACGCGGTGGAGAAAGAAGTGGACCACCCCCGCCGTCAGCCCGATCATGCCCAACGTCGCGTTATGGCGCCCAAATACGCGATTGAGTTTCTCGCTGGTGCTGCTCTGCACTTCCGCGCGTTCCTGGTAGTACTGAAACGCCAGGGAGAACCCCATCAGCATGCCGGTTACCGCGGGGATCAGATCCCCGACAACGGCGACATCTCCGGGCGCCACCGACAGCAACTTGAGAAAGCCGACGACAAACGTGATGATACCGATCGCCAGGCGAAATCCGTTCTGCTGAAAGAGCGCCGGGTTGAAAACCGAGTGGACCCGCAACCGGGCATCGATCCGATCAAAACCCAGGGTAATTCCTGCGAGAATGTTTGTGATGATCGAGAGAAAATAGATCTGATACATGGTGTAAAGATATGCCGTATTTGCGCAGGGGTCAACGAAGTGATACGGTATGTACCGCTTCTTCGTCGCCGATCCTGATCGTTACGGCAAGCTCATCACGATCCTCGGCGCGTTCTGCGGGTATCCGGAGCTCGATAATCCGCGGTGAATCACCCGGCGGAGCAAGGTCAACACTCTCCAGCCCGCCGGCGCTGAGCGTCACAATCGGCTGGAACGCGTCCTCCGGCACTGCCACGCCCCCGAACAGGGAGGACCGCAGTTGAACGGTTGTCCGAATCCACAGATCACCGTTGGAACGCTCCACCGTGACATCCGCCTGGTACCCCCCGACGGTAACCCGGTCGGACAACGGTCGAATTACCAGGATAAAGATCACAAACAGCATCGTCACGACGATCAGATCGATAAGCGTGATCAGCAGTCCCCGATTATGCCGAAAAATACCGCCGCTCCGCCCGGTTTTTCCGTCATCGCACGCCCGGCCGCGACGGGCGTAACGCTCCGGCTCCGCTGCTCCGGCGGTTCGCCAGGGCGCGGGGCCGTGCTCCCGTCCGGGAGTGTTCATCACGCTTCGTCCTGCCACCGCGGCGCCCAGCGCGAGAGCTCTCCGGCGGTGAACGCCCCGTGCCGTGACAGCTGCCGCCCCCGAAGGAGGTGTTCCATCACCGCGGCAAGAACCCGTTCTTCACGGCGATCCGCTACCCCATCGGAACCACCATCGAAACTGTCCGGCGGCGCCGGCGCCGTCATCGCAAGGTGCGCCCCGATAATCCCGGCAAGGACATCCCCGCTTCCGGCAACGCCGAGAGCAGGACACCGCCCGTCGACAACGGACACGGACCCGTCCGCGGAGCGACAGACCGTGGCTGAAGACTTCAGGAGCAGCACGGGACCCGGCGATGCCGGAAAG
>JAQIBO010000017.1 GCA_027859055.1 Spirochaeta sp. | reverse complement strand
GCGGTGCAGTATACCGATGCACCCGGGGCCGCTCCAGTCTTTTCGGAGGAGCCGCAAATTACGCGGAACAGCCGTACCGTGCCGGCGGAAAGCGAAATCGAGGTTCGCCTGCCCGGGGTCTCGTGGCTGTTCCTTGGAAGCGAACCACCGGTGACGTTTCTTGGCCGAGAGACCGACCCCGATGCGGATGAAACGTTGTTCCGATTTCGTGTTCCCGGAGCGGCACACCTCCGCTTCGAAGCGCAGGACCTTGCCACCGGAGCTCGGACGCGCCACGAAGAAACGGTACGTGTTGCCGCAGACGAACCCGCGGTTGAGACGGCGGGAATCGCGACGTCCCGGCGGGACGGAGCCACACGCTCCGGACAGGCGGCGGAGACACCCCGGGATAGTAACAACGACGCTGCCGATGAACTCTCGTACCTGGAGTACCTGGGTGACCCGGAACACTCATTTGCCCCGGATCACCACGCGTCGATCGTTGCCGCAACCGCGAACGATGATGACGCGCTCCGTGACGTCTCCTTGGACGATCTCCTGTCTTACGCCGACCGTGTTCTTGATCAGGGCAACCCTGCTGCGGCACGGAATGTGCTCCAGGCGATGTGGGCCTCTCGACGGATGAAAAGCGATGAAGTACTGTACCGCCTCGCCCAACTGGCGGAGACGGCCGGTCCCACCCGCGATCTGAGACGGGCGCGGGAACTGTACAGCGAGCTTGTTGATAGTTATCCGTTCAGTGTCCATTATCGGGACTCGGAAGAACGCATCAGATTTCTGAATCGCCATTTCTTCCATATCCGTTAGAAATTACCTTTGTGGATTGACACCGGGTCGCTGATTTTTTATAACTAACGTTCAACTCACGAAGAGATTAGATCAATGCTTGATAAACTGAGTACGCGACTGACAGACACACTTCGCTCCGTTTCCGGAAAGGATCGCATTAGCGAAAAAAACGTTCAGGACGCGGTAGAGGAAATCAAAAGCGCGCTCATCGAGGCAGACGTCAGTCTCAAAGTTGTTCGGCGCTTTGTGAGTCGTACACTTCGCGAGGCGACCGGTGAATCGGTGATGCGAGCGGTGTCACCGGGACAACAGTTTGTAAAGGTCGTCAATGACAAGCTGATCGAGTTCCTGGGAGATGAGCGCCAGGAACTGCAGTTGCGGGGTCCCGACGTTGTCAGCGTGATTTTGTTTGCCGGTCTCCAGGGTTCCGGCAAAACGACCACAGCGGCCAAGCTGGCGAGACGGTTGAGTGCTGAAGGACGGAAGCCGCTTCTCGTCGCGGCGGACCTTGTTCGCCCCGCAGCGGTGGATCAGCTGGTCCAGCTTGGGGCTCAAGTGAACGTTGCGGTTCACGCCGTACCGGGGGCGAAAGATCCGTTGGCGGTGGTAAAGGAAGCGCAGAAACGGGCGAAACGCGAGCTCTTTGACACGCTGATTATCGACACCGCGGGACGGATGCAGATCGATGAAGATCTGATGAACGAGATCCAGGCGGTTTCGCGGCTGGCAAAGCCGGATGAACGGCTGCTTGTCGCGGATGCGATGACCGGCCAGAATGCGGTTGAGGTTGCGCGGGAATTTCATGACCGACTTGATCTGACCGGGGTCATCCTGAGCAAGTTTGACAGCGACACCCGCGGTGGCGCGGCGCTTTCAATCAAGACGATCGCCGGCACGCCGATCAAGTTTATCGGGACCGGGGAAAAACCGGAGGATCTGGAACCGTTCTATCCGGAGCGTATCGCGTCGCGAATACTCGGTATGGGAGACGTTGTCTCCCTTGTCGAAAAAGCGCAGGAGACGATTGACGAGGAAGATGCCCTGGCGTTGCAGAAGAAGATGGCTTCGGCAACGTTCACACTTGGTGATTACCTGGAGCAATTTCAGCGCGTCCGGAAAATGGGTTCCGTCCAGTCGCTGGTTGAGATGATTCCCGGCATGAAAGGACAGGTCGATCCGGATCAGATCGATCTTGACCAGATCAAACGGGAAGAGGCGATTATTCTTTCCATGACCGGTGAAGAGCGTAGCAATCACCGAATTGTTGGTCCAAGTCGGCGGAAACGGATCGCCGGTG
>JAQIBO010000506.1 GCA_027859055.1 Spirochaeta sp. | reverse complement strand
CTCGTGGATCGTCTGATAGCTCTCCCGAATCCGGGTTCGCCAGTCCGCGGGAATCGTCTGCTCCCGCGCCCAGGGAAAGACAACATCCCGGGAAACGTTCACGCGCACCAGCGGAACGGGGTAGCCACTTTTCTGGAGAAGTGACAGTACCTCCGCGGCACTTCCGCCCTGGGAGCCGACGCCGGGGATCAGCACCGGTACCGGATGCGGCGCATGCAGGCGTAAGAGTGTGCCGAGCTCGTGGAGAGCGGTGGCGCCGATAACCGCTCCCGCCGACCCGAACCGCTCCTGCCACTCTCCAATCGCCACCGCCACCTCCTCGTAGAGCGGGCGTGTGGGAGCCGGGGTCTGCTGGAAGCGGTGTGCTCCGGGGTTGCTCGTCCGGTTGAGTATGTACACCCAGCCGCCGCGGGCAGCCGCTTCTTCCAGAAAGGGACCAACCGAGTCGTCACCCATAAACGGTGAAACGGTCACCGCGTCGACGCCCCAGGAGACAAACGCCTCCCGGGCGTAGGCGCTGCTGCTTCCGGCGATATCGCCCCGTTTTGCGTCGAGGATCACCGGTACGTCGGGATACTCGCGTTCCAGCCGTTCAAGCAGCGCCGCCAGGGCGGTCGAGCCGGTAAAATCCCCATCCCGGGGCCGGTCGATCTGGTGAAAATAGGCGATATTCGGCTTAAACGCCGCCGGTTGCCGTCCCGTCTCCCCTATAACGTCCAGAACCGCCTCCAGAAAGTCGTGAACTTCCGTCCCGGGCACCCGGGAGCCCGGAAACTCCGGCGGAATCAGTTCCGGCCGCGGATCGATGCCGACGCACACCAGCGATTCCGCCGCGCGCGCCGATCGCGTGAGTTTGTCCGCAGCGGCGACTGTGACGGCAACGGCTGCAGCGGTCGCGTCGGTCCCGCCGCCCCCGCCGGTCGCGCTATTGCGGGTCGTTTTCATCACTCCTCCTTCAACTCGCGGGGCCACCCGCGGTGCGCCCCCCATCCAAACGGATCGGCTATCCACTCCTCCAGCGCCCGGGCGTCCCGCTCCGGAATTGCCCCACTCGTCGTCCCGCGGGCGATCAAATCGCTCATCGTACACAGCGGTACAAGCGGCGGCGCCCCGGGGAGCGCGGCAAATCGCTCCCCGGCTGCGGCAAACCCGTACGAGAACAGCGCAAGACACGCGGTAACGGTGGCGCCGGCAGTGGCTAGCGCCTCGGCGGCGTGAGCGCTGCTACCGCCGGCTGAAACCAGATCTTCCACCAGGACGATCCGGTGGCCTGCAAGACCCTCCGGCGGCGCGCCCTCCACAACGCGCCCCATCCCGTGATCTTTGGCTCCGGAGCGAACGTAGTACAGCGGCGCGGCCAGGGCGTCTGCCAGAGTGGTTGCCGGCGCAATGCCCGCACTGGCGGTACCGGCTATGCCGTCCCACGCCAGCGCGCCGGAGGCGATCAGTTCCAGAAACCCGTCCCGGACCAGCTGTCGCGCCGCGGGAAATGAAAGGAGACGCCGGTTGTCGTTGTACACCGGCATCCGATACCCCGACGCCCACAAAAACGGCGTCTCCACCGAAACGGCGAGGGCACCAACGGAAAGACTCATGTCAATAATCTCGCGGCGAATCTCTGCCAACGCGCCTTCAGGTACCGATTTCATCGCCAGATCTCCTTGAATCCATGGTCATGGCTGCAGTATTCACACGCGTATCGGTCGCCACCGATTCGGACAAACGACGGCAGGATCTGCTCCCCGTGGGCGGGATCGGTAATACACTGCGGATTGCCGCATCGGAGTGCCGGAATTGCGGAGATCCGTGCGGGGCTCAGCAGGCGCACCTTTCGTGCAACGGCACCGTCACGCACCACGTTGATCGTTGCCCCGGGAACCACCGCCGCAAGCGTTGCGATCTGCCCTTCGTCCGGTTCGGGAAACCCCGGGCGAAACAGGATTCCCTTAAACGTCCCGTCTCGTCCCGTCGAGACCCATTCGCCGCCGCGCCCGTTCAGACCGACAACCGCCTGCAGCGTCGTCATATGGCGGCGAATCTCCTCCGGTTCATCGCCGGTGCAGATATGGTCGATCACCAGCCCGTCGTGAATCGGGCGCACCCCTTCAGAGTAACGCTTCGGCTCCCCCGCCGTCGGCGCCACGTCCATCGCGTACTCCGGGGTCGGTACCGCTTCCGGACCGACTGGCCCGCGGTAATCGTCGCCCAGCTTGCCCGCAACCATCGCCAGAAGCGCGATCCGCACCAGGTACCCGTTCGCCGACTGCCGTTCCCACGCGTTCAGGGGGGTATCGTCCAGCTCACGCGGCACCGTCGGGTGCTCGCGGTGACGGGGCAGCGGGTGGTAAAACCGCGTCTCCGGCCCAACCTGCGGAATCAGATCCGGCGTAAACGTAATTGCCCCGCGCAGCTCATCCTGACGCCTGAGAACACGCTCCCCCATCCGTTCCAGCTGAGGCCGCGTGAAATACCACTGTGGAGCGGTATCCCCGGCAGCCAGATACGAAGAGATCGAATCGAACTGCCGTACTGCAAAGCCCTGTTCCGTCATAGCGTTGACATACCCGGCAGGCATTGCCAGCTCCGATGGAGCGACGAGGTCAACCCGGACGTTGGAAAAGAGGTCCAGTCCGTGGACTTTGGAGTGGACCGTCCGTCCGTGATAGAGGTCTCCCACCAGTGCCAGATGGATCGAATCGGACGACCAGTTCAGGTCCTCAAGGAAGGTGAACTCATCCAGGAGCTCCTGGGTCGGGTGTTCGTGACGTCCGTCTCCGGCGTTGATAAACGACACGCCGTGGTCAATACCGTGGCGTCGCCGGTACGCGTCGGTCTGTTCCGCCAGGTGGCGGCACACCCCTTCCAGGGCGGTGCGTAACACAAAGACGCGGTTTCCGTATCCCACCAGGTTCGCGATCGTATCGGCGTAGCTCTCCTTCTTATTAAAGGAGGAGCTCGCGGCGTTCAGCTCCGAGAGTTTGATCCGATGGAACAGCGCCGCGTTCTTGAACGATTCCCGCGTTCGCGTGCTGTCCTCAAGAAAAATCTCGTACATGCCAAAGTCGGGATCGTCGATTCGGAACGCCTCCGCTACCGTGTCCCCGGCGGCAAGCGCCTGTTTCAGCCGCCGCGTCTGGTCGTAGAGATACAACCGCTCCGTACGGTTCAGATCCCGAATCGCCGTCAGCGATCGGCCGGCAAACGGATGCGCTGTCATGCCGGCACCTGGACCGGGAGCTTACCGCCGGTCCGCGGGCCAAAAAAAAACGGCATCGGAAAAACCGATGCCGTCATCACGGGACAGGTGACAGGTGTTCCGCCGGGAACTACGCGATCACGCACTTTTCTGTACTGTTGATACGTCCACATAAATTGACGGGACGATACCTGATCGGGGGCGCTGCTGTCAACTCCGGTGACAGGCGGGTGGAACGACTATATATGATTCAATCAGTAGACAATTGCCGGCGCGGTGGCTATTATTCTTATCAGGTATGAAAGCACACAACGTTCCCCGACAGGTGAATCTCGCCGTCGTTCGCAGCAACGCGCTTTTGACGATCGTGACCGCGGGCATTGCGGGGGTTACCGGTCTCTGGTGGATTCCCGCGCTTCTGGCGCTGGATTTCACGGTGCGTGGCTTCTTTGATCCGCGCCTGAGC
>JAQIBO010000505.1 GCA_027859055.1 Spirochaeta sp. | reverse complement strand
GTACTGTATATCTCGGAGGCAACCGTCCGTACTCACATCTACCGCATCTTCAAAAAAACGGAATCGCAGAACCGCACCGAATTAAGCAAGACCTACTTCAGCACGATCCACGCCTGAATATACGAAAGATTACGTATATACTCAGGTTTATTCCGTCAGTACACTTACCCCGATACAATAATCGGATCCGTACGGGAGGATGTGTGTTGCGTGCGTCCCATGCCTTACAACAAATTCTCGGTGGCGGACGTGTGAAGATTCCCGCGGTTCTGATCTCTACTCTCCTCGCGTGTCTGCCATCCGCCGCGCTGTACAGTCAGGAGCCTGATACCAGGCCTTCGGTCGTGGTAGTTCTCGCAGACAATGAACCCCCAGACGCATCGTTGGCGAAGGTGAGCGCCACGGTGAGTCAAACACTCGAAAAATCCTTTCGAGCTTCCGGAGATTTTAACCTGAATCCGTATAAAAGAAAAGGCAACCCAAACGCAACTCACTGAGGTATAATGGTTTATGCAACTAGACCATGACACCCAGGAGGTGAAGTTTGGATTACCTGATTGATACTACCACGGATCAGATTCATAGCACAGGCGGAATTGCACTTGTCGGCAAGATTTGTGAACGAATCGGGTTTGGTTGTCCGTCATCGACGATGTCTCACCCGGAGATTCTGAAGTCTCTCGTTGGCTTGCTCGTTCAGGGCAGAACACGTTATGAAGAGATGGAGCTGTTCCGACGCGACCGGCTGTTTCGCGACAGTTTTGGACTCGCCTATGTCCCGGCGCCGGAGACGCTCCGACTGTATCTGGAGCGGATGGAGCCGGAGCAGGTTCAGGAGGAAGTCGACCGCGCCACGATCAGTCTGCTGAAGCGTTCAACGCTGTCACCGATACGAACCGAGATACAGTCGTACCTTCCGGTGGACGTGGATACCTCGCCGTTGGACAATTCAAAGAGCCACAAGGAAGGGGTGAGTTGGACCTACAAACAGTTTGACGGCTTCCATCCCGCCTTCAGTTACATCGGTCGTGAAGGCTACATGCTCAGCTGTGAACTCCGGGAGGGGAAACAGCACTGTCAGAACGGGACTCCTGCGTATCTTGAACGGACGATCGGCTTGCTCAGACAACTTCCGATCACCACGCCGGTGTTGTTCAGACTCGACGGCGGGAATGACGCCAAAGATACGCTGAACGTCTTGAACCGGCCTGACAACCAGTTTTTCATCGTGAAACGGAATCTTCGCCGGGAATTACCGGAGTATTGGCTCTCGGTAGCGCAATCTGAAGGCACGATTACTCACCAGGATGAATCAAAAACGGTGTATACCGGCTTTCATACCGGCAAAACACCAACCGATGACGGCCCGGATATGGACATCATCTTTGAGGTCACCCTTCGCCGGATGGCCCACGATGGAACGACGTTGCTGTTTCCTGAAGTTTCGGTGGACACGTTCTGGACCAATCTGTATGAACCACCGCAGACGGTCATCGCCTTGTATCGTGACCACGGTACCAGCGAGCAGTTTCACAGCGAGTTAAAAAGTGACATGAACGTTGAGCGCCTCCCGTCGGGGAAGTTCGCGGTAAACGCGATGATCCTGCAGGTTGCCATGGTCGCGTTCAACATGCTTCGGTTCCTCGGGCAGTCGGTGCTCAGCATGGAAGAACTGCCATACAAGACCGCAGTGACGCGAAAGCGTCTGCGGAAAGTGATCGACGATCTGATTCGGGTCGCGGTGAAGCTCGTCTTCCATGCTCGCCAACATGTCATCAAGCTGTGGGACCGCGACCCGTGGCTCGGGTGCTTCCGGAAGCTCTACGGCATCTGCGGCGCGTTGTAGAAAGCACTCGTCGAATCCCCGGATTCAACGGGGGAGGTGTGCGCTCGTCCTGCAGCGGTGGTCATTTTCAGCTTCGGAATCCCAATCGTTTCTCTGTATTCAGCGGATTATTGGTCCCGCCCTCGCGTGATCAATCCACGCGTGTGCGACCAGCCCGGGCCCACGGCGGTTGCCCGCGAAAATCCCTCAAAACAGCCTGCTACCGTGTCCCCTTATACGGATTCAGGT
>JAQIBO010000492.1 GCA_027859055.1 Spirochaeta sp. | reverse complement strand
TAACTTAGTCGCGTCAAACGGTTCGCCGATGCCGTCGCGTGTTGCCGCGTTCAGCGGGCGCAGTTCAGCGGCGGAGACCAGTTCGAACGATGCAGCGGGTTTGGCGATGACCGCATCGGCGTTGCCACCGAGGATCTGCGTCAACGCGTCACCGGTCGAGTCGTTGATCAGGTACTCCAGATCGCCGCCAACCTCTTCTTCGATTGCGTTAAACAGGTTGATGTCGTCACCTTTGGAACCGTTGATGATTACCCGTTCACCGTTGTTCAGGGCGTCGATCATATCCTGACCGGTCTCGAAGCGCGAGTCGTCCCGCACCAGCAGAATCTGACCGTCAGTGGCCATGACTGCGAGGGGGGTAAACATATCGAGGTCCCCGTTCTCAACCTGGACCAGCGGTTGCAGGTCACCGTTGTTGAACGTCAGGATCGTATGGCCGTTTGAGTCTTTTCGGCTCACCTCACGGCGTCCCACGGCACCACCGCCATCGGTCTTGTAGTTGATGATAATCTCTTCGTCGACGAGCTCTTCTTCGTTGATGATCTCGATAATCGTCTGAGAAAAGATCGACGATCCACCACCGGGACTCGAGGTTACATACCACTCAACGTTGCGATTGGGGGTCCACTCGCCATCGGCGGCCATCTCAGCCTCACCGGAGGCGAACAGCAACCCGGCACTTGCCACTACAAGGACACTGACACACAAAAAACGTCTCATACGTTCTCTCCTTTTGAATTGGTTTTCATTTTTCCGATTACCACCCTGATAATCGGAGAAACCACTGTGATAAGCAGAAACACGATCAGCACGGCGGCGATCGGTTTCTGGAAGAAGATCCAGATGCTCCCGTCGGAGATCTGGAGCGCCTGGCGGAAGTTTTTTTCCAGCGTCGGCGCAAGGACAAAGGCGAGGAGCAAGGGCGCGATCGGGTATCCGTATTTTTTCATGAAAAACCCGACAATCCCCGCCAGCAGCATCATGACAACGCCGTACAGGGAGTTGTTGGCGCTGTAGCTTCCCATAATACAAATCGTAGTTATCGCCGGAATCATGACAGACACCGGCACTTTGAGGATTTTAACCAGCCACGGAATGATCGCCAGGGCCACTACGAGGGTGATCACGTTTGCAACGTAGAGAGAAGCGATCAGTCCCCAGGTGAACTCCGGCTGATTCTGAAACAGAAGCGGACCGGGATTGAGGCCGTACATGAGCAGACCCCCAAGAAGCACGGCACCGGTGCCTGAGCCGGGAATACCGAGAGCGAGAAGCGGTGCAAACGCACCCGCCGCGGCGGAGTTGTTTCCCGCCTCAGCGGCGGCAACACCCTCGACGCGGCCCGTGCCGAGGAGGTGTCCGTTTTTGCCAAGCCGTTTTTCCTGCATATAGCTGAGAAACGCGCCGGTCGTCGCGCCTGCGCCGGGCAGGACACCCACAAAGGTGCCCAGAACGCTTGAGCGCAGAGAGGGCGGAATGATGCGCTTGATCTCGTCACGGGTGAGAAGGCTGTCGCGCAGCGTCAGCCGGTCCGTATCAAACTCAGGTGGCTTATTGCGAAGCTCCATCATCTCGATCACCTGGGAGAAACCGAAGATGCCGATAACCAGCGGAATGAACGGAATCCCGCCGAGAAGGTAGATCGAGCCGAAGTCGTAGCGCGGCGTACCGACAACGGTATCAAAGCCCATCGTCGCCATAAGGATTCCGATGAGCGTCGCAACGATCCCCTTTACCGGGTTACTTCCCAGAAGCCAACCGAGAGAAGTCATCGCGACCATGAGCAGCGCCGCCATTTCCACCGGGCCAAACTTGAGGCCAAACCGGGCCAGACCGGGGCCGATGATCGTGAGAATCAGAATACCGATCGTACCACCGATAAACGACGCGATGTTTGAGGTGAACAGCGCGGTTCCCGGTTTCCCCTGTTTTGCGAGGGGGTACCCGTCGAGCCCCGTCATCACCGCCGGCGTGTCGCCGGGAATGTTGATAAGGATGGAGCTGTAGGCCCCGCCGTACATGTTGGCGTAGTAAATCGCCGACAACATGATCATGCCGGTGATCGGGTTGAACTTGAACGTCAGGGGAAGGAGCAGCGCGACACCGGCAAGGGAGCCGATACCCGGCATCGCCCCGACGAGGATACCGAGGACCGCGCTGGCGGCGGCGGCGAAGAAGTTCTGGAAGGACAGTGCGGTGGCAAAGCCACCCATAAGTAGTTCAAATGTTTCCATACCGCTTACCTCCGCAACATCTCAACGACGGCGCCCTCAGGAAAAGGCACCCGCAGCCACATCGCGAAGATTCCGTACATCGCCCCGATCGTTATCACGGTGATGAGAATCGTCAGACGCCACGAATACTTCTCATACCATTTGATCCACCCGAAGACGTACAGGGTCAGGGCGGGGAAAAAGCCGATCAGCAGGGCGAGAACAACGACGGACACCGCCGCGAGCAGCGGGTGTATATGGGACTTCCAGAAAACCGGCGGATCTTCTTTGGCCTCACTGAAAACGGCAAGGACGCTGACAAAGGTGAGCAGTCCGCCGACGATAGTGGGGAAGAAGCCGCTGGCGGCACGACCGTCGTTGTACCAGCCGTGATATTTCAGACCCACGTAGATCCACAGCAGGCCGATGAGTGCGGTTATGACTGGCAGGACAACTCGGGTGTTGATACGCGTCATTCGATCTCCCTTGGTTGTATATGGTATACGATTTAACCGGGGTGTCAAGCGGTAGTTTTCCATAATTCAGTGTAATTGGTCGGTACGGGCCACTGAGACCTGTTAATTCACACGTTGCCGGCGGAATTTGACGATCACCCGGCTTTCTTTTAGTATACGATATACTAATTGGCCGTGTCGGCCGACAGCGCGTTCGCGCGGAACGACACCAAACCAGAAGAACTCAGGAGGCATATGATGCATTACGTTCACGAAGACGACGTTCACGGAGACCATATCGACGCTCCCTACAAGCGCGTCATCAAACATCTCTCGGCGCCATGGACGCTGGGAAGCAAAAACATGTGGCTTGGCACCTCTACGGTGGAACCGGGGAACAAGACCAACGCCCACTCCCATGATATCAACGAAGAGATCTTCTACTGCGTCAGCGGTAGCGGAATCATGATCGTCGACGACGAGGAGCAAGAATACTCCGCCGGCGCGGTTGTGTACGTTCCCCCGGGGTGTGTACACCAGGTCGTCAATACCGGTGATGTCCCGCTCAAATCGGTGTGCAGTGTGTCACCGCCGTTTGAACAGAAACAGTTCCGCGACGACCACGACATGGAGAGCTGAGCGCGACGCGCCTCAGCTCCCGTAGACTTCGGCGTGAATCCCGCTGTTCGGCACCCGTTGCACCAGTTGCAGCAGGTTGCCGGCGGGGTCGCGGAAAAACGCCACCGCACTGCCTTCATACGCGGTGAACACCGGTTTTTCCAACGCCACGCCGTGCGCGGCAAGAGCACCGACCGCCGCGTCCATGTTGTCCACGGACAGACAAAGATGAACGTGATCCCGATCAGCGTCGCCTTTCGCCGGGATCAACTCCAACAGAGCTCCACCACCAAAAGACAGGAACATCACCGGGGGATCGTCGGTGCTGCGCGATATTTCCACCGCCCCGAGGGTTTCCCGGTACCACCGGGCCAGCGCGGGCGGGTCCGGCACCATCACCCCGGTGTGTTCAACCCCGATAACCGATACGGCGGCGCTCACTGCGCCGCCCCGGATGAAGCCATCTCGGCAACAACGGCCAGCGCGTTTCGCAGCGCCTGGTGGTTGGCCGTGCCGGTTCCTTTCAGGTCAAACGCCGTCCCGTGGGCGGCTGTGGCGATCGGGATTTTCATTCCCGGATGGAAGGTAACTCCCCGTTCAAGCCCGATCAGCTTGGTGGCGATCTGGAGCTGGTCGTGGTACATCCCGATGACGCCGGTGTATGCGCCTTTCCGGACGCGCGGAAAGAGCGTATCCGCCGGAATGGGTCCGTCTACCTGCCATTTCGGATGGGCGCCCCGCACCTGTTCCAGCGCCGGCTCAATCAGGCGCCCCTCTTCGTCGCCGAACATACCGTGCTCACCGGCATGCGGATTAAGGGCGGCAACCGCGAATACCGGGTTCACCCCGGCCCGTTCCTGTGATTCTCCAAGTAGTTCGATGGTATGAACGATACGATCGACCGTGAGAGTCGACGCGATCTCCGAAACGGGAATGTGCGAGGTAACCCGGGCGATCCACAAGCCATCCATGATGTTGAACTCACCGGGAATGTCGCTGCGACCGAATTGCTCCTTGAACAGTTCCAGCTCTGAATAGTGGGCGGAACCGGCACGATGCATCGATTCCTTATTGAACGGCGCAAAGACCAGCCCGGCAATTTCGCCATTTTTGGCGAACTCGATCGACTGCATCAACGCGGTCAGCACTTCCCGCCCGGCGGCCTCACTGACCGCTGCCCGGGGTATACCGGGGGTGTCTTCCAGACGGTTATCCCAGAAAACCACCGGCTCGTCCCGCATACCGTCTCCATCCAGGTCGGAAAACGAGCTGATCCGCGGAGGATCCGTGGTGACCCCGGTTGCTTCACGCGCCTCGTCGAACACGCGGCCGTCACCGCTCAGCACCAGCTGGATCCCCGCTGCCTCCGAAGGAAGGTCGGCGATCACTTTGGCGCACAGCTCCGGTCCAACGCCGGCGGTGTCTCCAAATAACAGTTGTACCCGTGGTTTCATCATGTTCTCCTCAGTCTGCCTGATTCATGCCTCTGCGGCGGTCAGGTCGTGGACGATATGGATCTTCAACAGTTCATCGATAGCGCTGCACCGCCCCGCTTCGAGCATATCGAGAAGATCGAAGTGCTGGCGCATGTAAATTTCAAGTCGTTCAATTGGCACGTCCTGGGCGATTCGCAGGAGCTGCACCTTGCTGGCGAACTGGCGGTACACCAACGCAAGCTGTCCATTTCCGCACAGGTTGGCAACCTCCTGGTGGAACTCCGAGTCCGCTTCGAAATACCCCGCCTTGTCATGTTCCACCAGGGCGGCACGGGCACGCTCCGCGACCCCCCTGAGCATCGCCAGCGCCGCCGTATCGTTCCGGTTACAGAGGAGACGAAACGACATCTGCTCCAAAGTCAGCCGCAACTGGGCGATATCACGTGCCTCCTGCGCTTCGATCCGGGCAACCTCCGCGTAGCTCCGCGGCTGCAGGTGGACCAGGCCGTATGCCTGCAGACGAGTGAGGGCCTCGCGAATCGGCGTGCGACTGACGCCAAACCGCTTGGCGATCTTGTCCTCTACAATCTTATCCCCCTGGCGCAGCTCGCCGGAAAGGATCAGCTCTTTAATGTAGTGGTATACCTGGTCGGCGTAACTCTGGCGCACCATTTGAGATTGCGCCGTTTCAGATTCAGTGTCCATTTCAGTGTCCATCGTGTCCTCCGCGGAAATCCCGCGAAATTGTGTACAATTTAGCGTGCATGCCGTTGACAGCACGGTACAACAGTCCTACCATGATTAAAAATAGTATTCCATATACAATTTGAGGTCAAGCGAGGGTTATACAAATGAAGATACCGTGGATTCAGGTCTCTATTGATACGCAGGACGTACCCGCCGGACTTGCACAAATCGAGCATGCCGTGGCGATGGACGCCGAATGGATTGAGGTCGGAAC
>JAQIBO010000414.1 GCA_027859055.1 Spirochaeta sp. | reverse complement strand
CCTCAAAGGCGGGGAGAAACTCGGCAAAGCGCGTGCCCGGGACGGGGTCGCCGCCAACGCCGATCAGCGAGGAGACGCCGAAGCCTTTTTCAACGATCATCGCGGTGACCTCGTTGGTGAGGGAGCCGGAGCGGGTCATCACCCCGATCGATCCGGGGTTGTAGACGCGCTTGATCCAGTAGGGAAAGATCCCGAGCATCGACCTGCCCGGGGAGATCACCCCGGAGGTATTGCCACCGACCACCTGCGCTCCCATGGCGCGCGCCGCGGAGCGGATCTCGATCTGGTCGTGGAGGGGTATACCGTCGGCGATCGTCACGATCTTTGCGATACCGGCGTCCAGCGCTTCAAAGACCGCGTCTTTGGTGAAGCGCGGGGGTACGAAGAGCATCGCCGCGTCGGCGGTGTGGGCGGCGCGCGCCCGCGCCACGCTGTGATAGACGGGCACGCCCCGGACCTCCTGACCCTCTTTGCCGGGGGTCACCCCGGCGACGACGGTTGCGCCCATGTCCAGCATGTGGCCGGTCCAGTATGATCCTTCCTTCCCGGTAATTCCCTGCACGATGATGCGGGTGTTCTGATCGACAAAGATGCTCATGAGACGCCTCCTGTTGGTGCGGCTGCGCCGGCCGTACCACCGGCCCCACCCCCAGCCGCCTCCGCGGCCAGTGCCACAGCGCGGCGGACCGCTTCCTCGGTGTCGTAGAGTGGGGTGAGTCCCGCCGCGCGGAGCGTCTTGTCAGCCTCCTCCTCGTTGGTCCCGCGGATGCAGGTAACGATCGGGCGGTCCGGGTTGAGGTTCCTGATCGCGGTGACCACACCCTCGGCCATCACGTCGGCGCGGGCGATCGTCCCGAAGGTGACGATGAGGATCACCGAACTCTCGTTCTTGAGGCAGAGCTCCATCGCGCGCTGCGCCTTGTGGTAGTTGGGGCCACCAAACTCGAGGTAGTTGGCGACGTGCCCTCCCTCGTAATTCACCAGATCGAAGACCGTTGTGGTGAGTCCTGCCCCGGCGCACATCAGGGAGATGTCCCCGTCAAACTGGACGTAGGGGATCCCCTCGAGCGCCGATTCGTACGCGGCGTCGGAGTCGTACTGCTCTCTGGTCATCTTGAACGTTGGTTGGCGATCGAGACTGTTGTCGTCGATGATCACTTTGGCGTCCCCGGCGATGAGCGGCGGGACAGCAATGGCGCCCGCCGCACCCGGTCCGGTGCCGCCATTGCCCCCACTGCCATCACTCCCGGTCACAAAGACGGGATTGATCTCGGCGAGTTCGGCGTCGTTGTCTTTGAACACACGGTAGAGCTGTCCGACAAGTCTGGCGAACGCTTTGCCGGTGGCGCCTTCGAGGCCGAGGTCGTAGGCCAATCCACGGCTCTGGTAGCTCTGCAAACCGCGAAAGGGATCGATGTAGACGCGTTTGATCGCCTCAGGACGCTCCTTCGCGAGTTCCTCGATCTCCACGCCGCCCTCGGCACTCGCGAGGATCACGTAGCGCGCGGTCTCCGGCTCCGCGGAGATCGAGAGGTAGAGCTCGCGTTCGATCGGTGCCGCCTCTTCTATGAGGAGCGCGGGGATCGTATAGCCTTTGGCGAGGATTTCTGCAGCTGCGTCGGCGACCGCCTCGGTGAGTGCTGTCGGGTCGGCGCCGCTCACCACTTTGATCAGTCCCGCCTTACCGCGCCCGCCCATATCGAGCTGCGCCTTGACAACAAGGCGGCTGGCCCCGGTCTCACCGGTAAGCGCCTTCGCCGCCTCGCGGACGCGGTCGGCCGCCCCCGATGAGCCGCCGGGCACCGCCAAACCCTCGGGTTCGATTATCCTCACCAGCCGGGACGCCGGGAGCGGAATCCCTGCGGCGGCAAAGAGTTCCTTACCCTGGAATTCAAAGAGCTTCATGCGCGTCTCCTAAACCGGCCTCAGGCGTCGTACTTTTTCCAGAAGGAGCCCCACATCTCGTCTTCCGTGGCGGGACGGCCTTCGATCGGCTCGCTGACCCAGGTGACGTTGATGAAGTGCTTCCAGTAGATGTTTTCGGTGGTGATGTTACCGCCCCAGGTGCCGCACCCGAGGGTGACGGTGCTGGGCATACCGTTGTAGGAGTTGCCGCCGTTGGCTGGTGCCTGCGGCATGCGAACCATGATACGGCTGGTGTGCATCCGTTCTCCGAGCGCCTGGATGTACTCCTGTTTCCACGTGTGGATACCACACGAGTGGCCGGTACCGGCGTTGTTGGTGAGGCGGGTGAGGATATCCACCCCCTCCTCAAACTCGCTGTACTTGTAGAGCGTCAGGACCGGCGAGAGTTTCTCGTCGGCAAAGTGGTCTTCCTCGAGCGGCTGGGTGCCCTCAACGAGGAGGATCCGTGTGTCTTCCGGGACGGTGAGGCCCGCGTCGGTGGCGATCGCGACGGCGCTCTTGGCTACGATCTCGGGGTTGAGCGCGAGCACCCCTTTCCTGTTGGGGCGCCACATCCAGTCTTCAAGCTGCTTGCGTTGGGGGCCGGTCACAAGGTAGGAGCGTTCGGCCTCCTGGAAGAGGCGCAACGCCTCGTCGTAGAGGGAGTCGTGGACGATCACGCTGTTCTCGCTGGAGCAACTCGTGGCGTAATCGAACGCTTTGCTCAGGGCGATCTTTTTCACTGCGTCGGCGATGTCGGCGTCCTCGGCGAGGATCTGGACGGAGTTGCCGGGGCCGACGCCGTAGGCGGGGGTGCCGCTGGAATAGGCTGCCTTTACCATCGCGCCGCCGCCGGTGGCGAGGACGAGGTCCACCTGTTTCATCAGCTCGTTGGTGCGGGGGATCGAGGGTTCGTCGATGATCTGGACGAGGTCTTCCGGCGCTCCGACGCGACGCAGGCCGGCGCGCATGTACTCTATCGCGAGTTTGCTTGCGGCGGCGCCTTTGGGGTGGGGGGCGAAGATGACGGCGTTGCGTCCCTTTAGGATTCCCAGCCCGTTGGACGCCGGCGTCGCGGTCGGGTTGGTCACCGGGAGGAGCGCGCCAACGACGCCGACCGGCTTGGCGTACTTGGAGATGCCGGTGGCCTCGTTGCGCTCGATGCAGCCCACCGTCCTGGCGGTCTGGAGGTCACGGAGGACGCCCATCACTTTCACTTTATGCTTGGTGATCTTGTCGGGTACGTTGCCCATACCCGTCGCTTCCACCGCCAGCTCGGCGAGTTTCGCGATATTTTTCTCGTTGTAGACCTCCCAGCCGACAGACAGGCAGAGTTCGTCTATCTGCTCCTGGGTGTAATCGGCGACCTGCGCCTGGGCGGCGCGGGCGCGCTTGAGGTAACCGGCGACGAGTGCTACGTCGGGGTCCTGGGTGGCGGCGGAGGAGGCGCCTGTGCCGGCGGAAGCGCGGCGCGGGCCGCCGGGAATCGACCGGTGTGAGCTCATTTGAAGTTCTCCTCCTCCTGTTTCTGCACGCGCTGGAACGCGCTGGAGAGCCACTCGGCGCGATCTTCCATCGTCTCGGTGAAGGAGAGGGCCAGCCAGCTTTCTACGATATCAACGCCGAGTTTGGGTGCGGTAATCCAGCCGCCCATCGTCAGAACATTGGAGTTGTTGATGATCCGGCCCTTCTGCGCGGCAAAGACGGTGTCGGCAACAACGGCGTAGACACCTTTGTATTTGTTTGCGACGATCGCCATCCCCTGGGCGGTTCCGCAGATCGCGACGCCGCGGTCGGCCTCGCCATTCTGGATCGCTTTGGCAACTTTTGGTGCCTGTATGTCGTAGGGGTTGGCCTCTTCTTCACTGGGCGCGCCAAAATCGATAACCTCGATATCATCGCGGCCGGCGAGGTATTCCGCCACCGCCTTTTTGAGGGGAAATCCCGATTTGTCGCTTGCGATCGCTATTTTCATTTTCTGTGCCATTGTGTTCTCCTTGTGTGTTGATTCCCTGCGGCCTACGCGCCGACGGGTGTCGTTTTACGTTGCATCAGGTGCTTGGTCTCCGCGGCGATGTTGGCCGCGGTCAGCCCGAATCGCTCCTGGAGGTATTCCTGCGTTCCAACCTCGCCAAACAGGTCCTGAATACCGATACGTCGCTGCGGCACCGGGTGGCGGTCTGTCAGTACTTCCGCCACCGCGCTACCGAGTCCGCCCTGGACCTGGTGGTTTTCGCAGGTCAGGATAGCACCGGTCCGTCCCGCGTACTCCACGATGAGGTCCGCGTCGATTGGCTTCACCGTATGCATATCGATCACCGCCGCGGAAACCCCGTCGGTAGCGAGTTTATCCGCCGCAGCAAGCGCTTCGGCGAGACAGATCGCGCCGGTGGCGATGATCGTTACATCGGTGCCGTCGACAACCACTTTTCCTTTCCCGAGTTCAAACTCCTCGCTCTCGTCGTAGACCGGGGTGATCGCCTTGCGGTGCAGACGGAGGTAACTCGAACCCTCGCGGTACGCGATCTGGGGAAGCAGTTTCCGGAGGCTCACCGGATCACCAGGTTCACAGATCACGATACCGGGAATCGTCCGCATGAGGCCGATATCCTCGAAAGACATGTGGGTTCCACCGTTGAACGCCGCGGAAACGCCCGGGTCGGTACCGGTAAGTTTCACATTCTGTTTCGCGTAGTTCGCGGAGATAAAAAACTGGTCAAATGTCCGCCGGGCGGCAAAACAGGTGAACGTGGCTGGAAAGGGGATCAGACCGGTGGCGGAGAGGCCTGCTGAAATCCCCACCATGTTGGCTTCTGCGACACCGACATCGAGGGTGCGCTCGGCGTACTTCTCCTGGAAAGGAATCGTTCCGTTGGCGCGCATGAGGTCGGCGTCGAGTACGACGATCCGCTCATCCTCACCGGCGAGGCGGATGAGTTCTCCGCCGTATACGACGCGCATCTCTATCGCTTCAGTTTTTGTCGGTCGGGTAATCCGGTAGTTCATACGAGTGCCTCCTCGAGTTTGTTGAGTACGGCAATCAGCTCGTCTCCCTGTTCGCGAGTGATCGGCATGTTGTGGTTCTTGAAGTCACCTTCGATACCGACCAGGTCTTTGCCCTTGATCGTATCGGCGATGATCATCGACGGACGCGAGGTCTCGGCGAGGGCGAGCTCGAGGGCGTTATCCAGCGCTTCAAAGTCGTGGCCTTCAACTTGCTGAGTAAACCAACCAAAGCTCTCCCAGCGGTCGATGAGGCGATCGGTTTTCATGATCTCATCGATCGGACCGTCGATCTGCATCTTGTTGTAGTCAGTAAACGCAACCAGATTACCGAGACCGTACATAGCCGCGGACATCGCCGCCTCCCACGTTTGTCCTTCGTTGGTGTCACCGTCCCCGATCAGCGCAAAGATTCGTCCGGGGA
Source organism: Spirochaeta sp. (assembly GCA_027859055.1). Lineage (GTDB taxonomy): Bacteria > Spirochaetota > Spirochaetia > DSM-27196 > Alkalispirochaetaceae > Alkalispirochaeta. Next base: position 9,604 of record JAQIBO010000414.1, on the reverse strand, counting down.
TCTTCTGAATCCGGTGCCCCAGCGCGAACCCCACGGCGGCGGAAAGTCCCTGTCCGAGCGAACCGGTGGTCATATCGATTCCCGTGGTCCGGTTCATGTCGCAGTGGCTCGGGAGGTTGGTACCGCCCTGGTTGAGGGTGTGCAGCATTTCTTTGTCGAAATACCCGCGGTCGGCCAGGACCGCGTACAGCGCCGGACCGGCGTGACCCTTGGACATCACGAACTTGTCTCGATCACGCCAGGCGGGATTGGCGGGATCAATATTCATATGGCGGTAATAGAGGAGAACCAGAATCTCCACGATAGAGACGGACCCACCGATGTGGCCCACCCCAAGGTGAGCGATCTCGTCCACCGTGAGGCGGCGAATTTCCAACGCTTTCTTACGTAACTCAAGGTCTTCCTGAGCTGTCATCGTATCTCCTTCATAATAGTTTGTTTACTTACTGAAAATAACTAAAAGAAAAATAACACGGGTTGCCGTAGGTGTAAAGGGTTATCTATACATGCCGCTCCGGTCTATGGTGGAGCGACCGGTCAGCACGGCGAGTTGGCGTTTCTTTGAGTTGTACCGCCGGAATACTCGTGGTACTGTATACGCATATTTTTTTCAGAAAGAAACAATGATTAAGCACCCGCTACGCAGTAACGATATACGCGAGAGCAACGAAAAACTCATCCTCAATCTCATATTTCAGAACGGCAGGACGTCCCAATCCCAGATCGTGCAGCAGACGGGCCTCAAAGCACCGACGGTGTTTCGGATCTTCGCAAAACTCGAAGACGACGGGCTGATCCAACAGTGCAGTGACCAACAGCCTCCCGATGCAAAGAAGAATTCGGAACGAAAAGGGCGCCGTCCAAATTATTTTTGCGTGGAACCCTCGAGCGGATACGCGATCGGAGTCGATTTTTCCAGCCTTACTGCTTCGGTAATCGTTGTGGACTTCGGAAACCGTGTGATCTATGACAAGACCGTAGAGCTCCAACCGAGACTCAATCGCGACGCGGTTATCGATGTCCTGCGCGTACTGATTCAGACAGCAATCACTCGGAGTGAGATCGTGCAGGAAAGGATCATCGGTATCGGGATCGCCGCGCCCGGTGTGGTGGACACAGTGACCGGCCAAGTTCTGGAGTACGAACGGATTGAGGGACTGAGCGGCTATTCGATCGGATCGTTCTTTGCAGGGCTGTTCGATGCTCCGGTATTCGTCCACAACAACGCGTCGGTGATCGCCGCAAGCGCGTACCACTACGGCTCCGCCCGGGAAGAGAACAGCCTGCTGGCGCTTCTGGTACGATCCGGTGTCGGCGGCGCTCTGGTCAACCACGGATCGATATTCCTGAACGGGAACGCTACCGCCCTGGAGGTCGGCCGCATGGTCGCCGGATCCGACCCCGATACGACAGTGGAATCGATCGTTTCCGAACCGGCACTTCTTGCACTACTACGAGAGCACTTTGGTGTCGCCGACTGGAACGAGGCGCAGGCGCGATTATCCAATGACGAGATCGCACCGGTGTTGAGTACCGCGAGAACGGTTCTTGCGGTCGCGCTGCGTAACCTTTACCACGTTTTTCATCCGGAAGCGATCCTGTTAATCAGCCGCTTCCCGCTTCTGACGGAGTTTCTCGGCGAGACCGCACGGCTGACGCTCCCACACTGTCGAATTATTCCGATCGTTTACGATCCGGTCCAGGCGTGTTACGGCGCTACCGATATGGTGTTCAAGCAGTATTTCCGTACGACGACGTAGTTTAAACCCACTCCATCCCCGTCAACCGCGCGACGCGCCGCAATGTGTCCGCGTAGTGGCCGTGAACGATACAGAGGTGGTGCGGCATCCCGATCTGCACCATCTCTTCAAACCAGTCGCGTACGTCCACTTCATCGGTGACGAATCGGCCGTTGGTGGCCATCAGCTCGCGCCGTGGTTTTTCGGTTCGTCCTTCCAGCGCGGTCATGTGGTACTCGCCATCATAGCGCCAGATGCGAAACGCTGTGACGTCCTCATCCGATTTAATCGACGCTTCCACGACGGTTGGCTTTTTGTTGTTGAACTGCACGCCCAGGCGCGGTCCGCCGTCCCGGCCGATCGGCTCACACAGTTGAAACGGCGCCGCCCCGGTGTGCCAGATCGTGATGCTGTTGTGGTCGTGCTCCAACCAGTCAGACAGATACACCGGACCGATCTCCGCGCTCTCGGCGATACGGGAGCAGAGTGCACCGTCCACGTCGCCTTCCATCGCGATCGGAAACCCTTCCGAGACAAGGCGCGCGAGTGCGAAATACGGCCAGTGGCCCAGCACGGTCGGGAGGTCCGGCCAGCAGCGGAACGCGAGGACGTCAAACCGTTCCTCGGCGAAGTAGTCGCGAAAGGCGCGATAGTACCGCGCCTGCATCGCCAAAGCCTCTTCCGCGGTGCTCCCGGCGGCGGCGACCGCCGTGGCAAAATCCGGGCCTTCGGGTACGCCGAGTTTCTTAAAAGCCGCAAGATCGGCGGCGATCTGATCGTCGGTATAGCTCTGAACACGGTCGATCAGTTCCGGCGTGTTGAGATGGTACAGTTGTGACGCGAGACTGTCGTTGAGAAAGACCGGATCGGTATGGAAATCGACGAACCCCGGGGCGTGGTAGCCAATCAGGCCCACACTGCGCCCAACGATTGCGTCAGCGGCGTGCACCGCGGAGATCGCCTGGCGAAGACGCTCTTGGGTCAGGGAATCATCGGGATCGCCGTAGACAATTTCCAGGGGATGACCTAGCTGGCGTAACGTGGCTGCCATGACGTGGGTACCCACCAGAGAGTTGGCGCTTATCATCGCCCCGGACGGTTTTTCCGTTGTTGCCCAGAGAACGAGAGGTTTGTCCCACAGGCGGGAAAGCAACGGCGCCAGGCGACCGTCGGAGATCGTGGGCTGGACGAGGAGGAGCGTCGCAACCCCTTCCTGGCGACACTGTTCCACCGCGCGCTTCAGTTCCGCCTGGTCGGCGATGTTCTGCGAGGGCGTGACCACATGCCAGGGAAACGCCTTGAGCCGGGCGGCTATCCGTTTTTGAACGGCGGCGCCCCACTCCGGGTCAAAACCGGGGCGCTTACGGCCCATTATCATCAGTCCGATGACCGGTTTCTCGATCACACCTGCGGCGCGCGCCTCGTCACCTTGAAGGTCTGCCTCACGGGCTGTGCTGTTACTCATCTGCTTCCTCTTCACTTGCTGTTTATTTATTTTCAGTAACTAACTAAATCGTACACGAGATATCCACTGCGGTAAAGGGAATTTCCGCTGACCAAAACACGAGTTGGCTATGTGCACGGTCGTAAGCGGTTGTGGTGCATGCATTCGGGCGGAAAAGGCGTAGTCAAGCAAATTCCGCGTTCCACAGCGGGAATTCGTTGACAGCTCACTTCACTCGTGTTTTACTTACTTTTAGAAAGAAAATTAGGAGGTACGTATGAAGACGAACCGTTATGTAGCACTTTTTCTCGTGCTGCTGTTCGCTGCTCTGCCCCTGTTTGGCTCCGGTCAGGCGGAGGAACAGGGCGAAATCGTTCTGACGTGGCCCAGCATCTGGGTTGGTCAGGATTCAAAAGCCGATATCATGGCGGAGCTGGTGGCGGAGTTCAACGAAGAACACGCCGGGAGTATTCGCGTGGATGTAGAGCCTCAGCCGGATTACGACGGCTACGAGGACACGATCCGCACGCGGCTGGCCGCTCGACGACCGCCGGACATCTTTACGTTCAAGCTCAATCCGACAACCGCTGTCTACTATGACAGTGATATGTTGATGGATTTCACCGATGATCTTAACGGTGCGTGGGGCGATACGTTCAATCAGGGTAACATCGACACCACAACGATCGACGGCGCCACCAAGTCGCTGCCGTATGAGATTGCGTTTACCCCGATCTGGTACAACACCGACCTCTTCGCGGAGGCGGGTATCGACAAATTCCCTGAAACGATGGACGAGTTCTGGGACGCCACCGAGAAACTGAAAGCGATCGACGTGGTCCCTACCAGCCAGATGACCGGTGGTACCAACTCGTGGACTTCGATGCTGTGGTATACCCACTTCCTCGGGAGCTTTGGCGGGCCCAACGCATATAGCCGGGACTGGGACGATCCGGCGTTTGAAGAGGCGGCTGCGATCCTGAAGCGCCTGTACACCAACGGCAACACCACCCGTGACGCGATCGGCGCTGATGCGGGCGTATCCAGCGGTCACTACATGGCGGGACGCACGGCGATGTTTATCAACGGTCCGTGGTTTATCGGTAACATCCGCGACAACGCTCCGGACGTGTACGAGGCAACCCAGTTGGCTCCGGCACCCAAGGCGGGTGAGCACTACGGACACCAGGTTGGCTGGCTGCACACCAATATTGCAGCGGCGGCAACCGACGATCCCGCGCGGCGCGAAGCGGTCATCACCTTCCTGAAGCATCTCACCAACCCCGAGAGTTCCCGACGGGTCTCCCTGGCGGCGGGTTCGCTACTGGCGGTTGAGTTTGAACTGCAACCGGGCGACGAGGTTGATCCGCTGCAGCAGCAGTTTATCCAGGCCGGAAACGAGGCTAAGTTCCTCATCGACCACATGGAAGCGGCGAAACCCGTCGACGTGGTATACGAACTCGGCCAGGCGATCGGCGAGATGGTTCTCAACGACCGCTCTCCCGCAGAGTTTGTGGATATGCTCGAAGCTGCGGAATAACCCCCCGCGGATAATCCTGAGCCCCGGCAGTGCCGGGGCTCTTTTCTTCTTTATCCGGTACAATGACCTATGAGTACAAATAAAAAACGGAACCGAAACGGGAAATGGATCGTGCTCTTCCTCTTGCCGGTGATCGCGCTGATCGTCGCGTTTTTCATCTACCCGATCGTGTTTCTGGTGTTTCTCAGCTTTATGGAATGGAATGGCATTCAGTCGATGTCGTTCATCGGTCTGGAAAACTTCAGCGAGCTTTTTACTGATGGAGTGTTCCAGACGTCGATTAAGAACAACATAATCTGGGCTCTTTCGGCGGCGCTTTTGCAGATTCCGCTGGCACTCTTGCTGGCACTGGTTCTGACACGAGCTCCCCGAGGATGGAAGTTCTTTCGCACCGTCTACTTTCTCCCCAACGTGATCTCCCTGGTTGCGCTGGCGATGATGTGGTCCGCGCTGTACAACCCGGAGTTCGGTCTCATTAACCACTTTCTTGAGTCGATCGGGGCGGAACACCTCGCCCGCAACTGGCTTGGAGAAATAGACACGGCCCTGCCGGCGGTTATTTTCTCCTATCAGATTTACGTCGGGTATTTCATGGTCATTATCCTGGCCGGAACGATGTCTGTTCCGCGCGAGTTTTACGAGGCTGCGGTAATGGACGGCGCCAACGTGCTCCAGCAGGAGCTCTTTATCACGCTGCCGGTGATCCGTGGCATTATCGTCACCGCCGGCACGCTGGCGGTAGCGTTTGCCCTGCGGCAGTTTGAAACCACGTTTCTCATGACCGCCGGTGGGCCCGCCAACCAGACCCCGATTCTGGGACTGTTTATGTATCGCCGCATGGCCGGTCTGGACTACGGTCAGGCCGCCGCCACGGGGATTTTGCTGATCATACTCGGAGTGGTGGTCCTCACCGGCCTCCAGCGCGTCTTTGGAAAGACGGACGCCGTCGGCGACGCGCAACAGTAAAGGAGGAGGGAAAGATATGGCACACGACAGTTTGACTCAGACGAGTCTTCCGATCCGCGTCTCCACTAACGGCCGCAAATGGGTGGTGTTAATCACCTACCTGGTGAACGCGCTCTTTCCGTTGCTGTGGCTGACCACATCGGCGTTCAAGACGAACCTGGAAATCCAGACGCAGCCCTTCGCACTTCCAGCGACGTGGCAGTTTCAGAATTTCTCCAACGCGATCACGATCTCCGGGCTGCACCAGTTCTTCCTCAATTCGGTCATCGTCGCGTCTCTGGCAACGGCGTTTAACCTGCTTGTGACCTCGCTGGCATCGTTTGTGATCGCCCGCGAGTCCTTTCCGCTGCGTAAAACGATATTTACCGCGATCACTGCGGGGGTATTGATCCCGATTGTGGCGCTGATGGTTCCCTACTACACGATTATCGTGAACCTCGGAATTTACGACCGCCTCCTGGCGCTGATCGTCACCTACGCGGCGATTAACATTCCGATTTCCACGTTTCTGATCAGCAGCTTTATGACCGCAATTCCCAGAGAGCTGGAAGACTCCGCGGAGATCGACGGATGCAGCTTTTTCCAGCGCTACAGCAGGATTATAATGCCCCTGGCACGACCGGGTCTGATAACCGCCGGGACGTTCAGCTTTATCTACTGCTGGAACGAGTTTATTTACGCCCTGCTGCTCACCTCCTCCCGCAGCGCACGCACCGTCCAGCTGGCGATTCGCTTTTTCACCAGTCAGTTTCGCACCGACTACGCCGGGATGTTTGCGGCGATCGTGCTGACGATGATTCCCACCGTGGTGGTCTACATCTTTTTGCATGACAAGATCATTTCCGGCCTTACCGCCGGTGCGGTGAAGGGCTGACCCGCTCACAATATTCAGAACGAACCGGCAGGCGTCGCGTTGCGGCGCCCTGACCGGAGAAAAGGTACCGACAGATGAACCCGTGGACCCGCGTTTCGGAGTACCGCGACCGCCTCCGAAACGGACATATATACGATAGCGATACGCGCACCGAGTCGTCATGGACCGCCAAGCCGGACAGCCACGATGACGGCGTTCTGGCCGGGCTCTTTCTCGGCGGCATCGGCGCTCCGGTGGTGGGACGCAACCTGGACGGACAGTTTTCCCGCTGGCACCTTCAGCCGGGGTACCACGTCAACCAGTCGATCGACAGCGCGTTTTTCGGCGTCCGCTGGGCGCCGGCGGGTGACGACGCAACGGCTGGGGCGCCCTCCCCGCCGAACGCTGTGCCGCCTGCACGCGAAGACCGGCCCGCAAGCGAACGTGTACCCACCGGCTACCTCCGCCTGGCCGATCCGTCCACGCCGGGCCGCCACCGTACCGTGTATTCCCTCTTTCCCGTCATTCACGAGCACTACAGCGGCGACGATATGCCGGTTGAAGTCGTTCTGGAGCTGTTTGGTCCGTTGGTGGTCCCGGAGAAACCGGATGCTCCCCCCAGGGCTGCCAGCCCCGTGTGGCACGCAACGATCACCGTGATAAACCGCGCCCCCGGCCCGGTTGCCGTGGATACCACGTGTTTCTGGCCCAATCTGCTCGGGTGGCGAACCGCCCGGATAACCGCGGTGGACCAGCCGGCGCGGTCGTGGCCGGGGCAGACCCACGCCGGAAATACCGCGAACGCGATGCGGGACACGCGCCCCGACGGAACATCTGTGGTGGCCGCGGTGCAGCAGCGCACCCCCGGCCGTCCCGTACAAGAGGAGATGGAGGGCGAGGTTGCCGTATATTCACCCGGTGACGGCGATGACCGCGTTTCCGTTGCGGCGTGCCTCAAGGCGGGAACGACAAAGATAGACCGTGCCCCCGCCGATCAGGGACACACCGTCGCGTGGGCGGAAGAACACTTTCGTCGTACCGGCATGCTCCCGGAAACGGGGGCAACCTGGCGCGCCCACTGGGATGAAGCGCTGGCGTCGGCGGTCCACCGCGGATTTGATCTGGCCCCCGGCGCGGCTCGCAGCGTGACCTACACGCTGGCGTTTGACATGCCGGTGGTAACGTTTGGCGAAGGACGCCACTGGTACCGCCGCTATACCTCCGCGTGGGGCACAACCGGCACCAACGCGCTTGAGATCGCCGCGGATGCCGCAACGGCGGCGGACGCAACGCGAGAAGAGATCGACCGGTGGCACGCGACCGTTCTTGACGGCTCCCGCACAGTCGCGCCCCGTCCGACAGCGACCCGCGCCAGCGCCGCACCTCAACAACCGCATCCGTCGTTCCCGGCCAACGTCCGCGGCGCGATGATCAACGAGCTGTACTTCATCAACGGCGGCGGCTCCGTCTGGGTGGACCGCTGGGCCCATGAACTGGACGATCACCTGCCGGAACCGCTCTTGGGCGCGGGGGAGCACGCGGCGATCCTTGAGGGGTACGACGTCGGGTACTACTACTACAACACCACCGACCTGTGGCCCTACGCGTGGTACGCCGTTGCCCGCTGGTGGCCCCGCTTTGCCGCCCTGGTATTTACGGATCTGCTGCAGACGATTCCGCTGGAGCTTCCGGAGGAGCGGATCTTTTACCGGAGTGAACAGCGCGGCCGGATGCTGGCGGCGGGCAAGCTGCCCCATGACGTGGGCGCGGTGATGGAAGACCCGTGGCACCGGCTGAACGGCTACCAGATGCGCGACGACTCCAACCTCTGGAAGGACCACAACCCGGGGTTCATTATCACCTTCTACCTGTACGTACGGGAACGGGGGACGGCGATTACCGCAGAGGAGTGGGACACCATCCGGACCGCCGGGCAGTTTCTCCTGGCGCAGGACGCCCACGCCGACGGCCTGCTGGTTCACGACGAGTTTGGCGACAGCACGTGGGACAATCTGGGAATTCGCGGCCACGCGGCGTACAGCGGCGGCATGACCCTGGCTGCGCTGGCGGCGCTCACCGTCTGGGCACGCGAACACGACGAGGAGGATCTGGCCCGGGAATGCGACACGCGCCTGCGCCGCGGGAGTGTCGGGTTTGTTTCGCACCTCTGGAACGGAGAGTATTTCCGCCTGTGCGATGAGGGCCGCTACACCGAATCCCTGATGGCGGACGCGCTGATCGGCTTGTACTTCGCCGACCTGGCCGGACTGGGACACCTGATCGTTGACCGCGACGATGGAGGCGACAATGGAGACGGTATCCGGCGCCGGCAAATCGTCGCACATCTGCAGGCGGTGGTGCGATACAACCTGGAACAGTACCACCACGGGCGGGTTGGGCCCCTGCTGGTGGCTGCCCCCGGGGTCATCGCGTTTGCCGGCGACGGCGGCGATGAGCTGCAGGTCAACGAGGTGCTCCTCGGTTCCGCGTGGATGACCGTTGCGATGCTCACCCACTACGGCCTCCGCGAGGAAGCGCACCGGATCGCCGGGGCGCTGAGGGAAACGGTCTACAACACCGACGGCAACGGGAGAGGATTGCAGTTTCGCACCCCCGCCGCGATCGACGGGGCGGGCCGGTTTCGCGCACCGATGAACATGCGCCCCCTGGCGATCTGGTTTTTGGACTATGCCACCGACACGACTCACCACGATCACAACACAAAGAGGTTATAACCTGATGAACACCCTGAACGTACAGTCTACAGACGCTACCGTTACCGTCGAATTTGCCGGTCGGCAGATTCTGCACCACGCTCCGGACGCACCGCTCCTTGAGATCGGTGACGGCACGCCGAGCTACCGGATGAGCCACGGCAACTTCACGATTACACCGGGACTCCGCTCCCGCACGCCGTTGCGAACATGCCGCGTCGGTTCCACCGACGACGCGGCGGCACGCCTTGAGCTGGCCCCGGACGATACCTCGCCGCCGGTTATTGCGATCACCCTGTCGGTTGACGGAAATCGCGTTGTCGCGACGATCGAGACGCTCTCTGAAGC
>JAQIBO010000392.1 GCA_027859055.1 Spirochaeta sp. | reverse complement strand
GACAAGCGTAGTACGTATTTTTCGTTTAATCAAGAAAAACGTGCATAAAAATAAGTAAAAAAAAGTATTCGGAAGTTTTACGGTTTTGCGATCACGACGGAGACCCCGAGATCGGATATACGTCCAACCGCCTCCGCGCCGATCTCTTCATCGGTGATAAAGACATCGATGTCTTTCATCGAGCCGAGAGACGCAAAGGAGCGTTTTCCGATCTTCGTTGAATCCGCGACAAGGTAGACCGTTGTAGCCGCTTCCATCATGGCCCGTTTGACCGGCAGGTCTGCCATACCCGGGTAGGTGAGTTCAAGATTTGGCGAAATACCGCCGGTGGCAAGAAACAGTTTGTCGACGTAGACGTTCTCCAGGGACGCTTGCGCCTTTGGGCCGGTGAGTGAAAGCGTCGGTGCTTTAAACTCCCCACCAGTAACAAAAAGTTCAAAACCGTACTCACTACCTACGATAAGTGCAATATTCAGCGCATTTGTTACCACGGTCAGGTCCTTGTGACCCTTCAGGAGCTTGGAGATCTCGGTCACTGTGGAACCGGAATCAAGAATGAGGCGATCCCCGTCGTGAACAAAATCGGCCGCCTGTCGTGCGATTGCCCGTTTTTTATCCATGTTCTCAATATGCTGGAGAGAAAGTGTGCTCACTTGCGAGGCAACTGATCGAAGGTATGCGCCGCCGTGCTCCCTGACGATGTGTCCCTCCCGCTCCAGGCGCTCGAGATCCTGGCGAATCGTTGGCTCGGAGACGCTGAATGCGTCGCTCAGATAACTGACTCGCGCAGAGCCTTCTTCCTGCAGGAGTTCCAGAATTTTTGATCGACGTTCTTGGGCCAGCACAGTTGAGCCTCCGAAAGCAACATTGAAGATACCCTGATCATACGCCGATTCTTATCGCTTTGCCAACAAAAACAACCCTGAAACGGTCAATCAATCCGGTATTCGGGAAAAAAAGAACTTTCCGCAGGATATTTTCCTTGACAGCGAAACTAAACGAGTTTATACGTAAATATACGAAGGTTATTTGGGGCGCGTAAGAAGCAGTTCCAGGTGACCGGGGTGTGGGCCACAACCACGATACTTCTGCGTCTCGAGACGGGGCGCGGAGGTGGAAAGACCTGGTATATTTCAAGGAGGTTTTCTATGAACAAAAGATCATTTCTTATGATCGTCATCATGATCACGTTTGCTGCGGAAACCGCTTTTGCCGGCGGCCAACAAGAGGCTGCAACCGACGGGGCCGAATCGGATGGACCAAAAACGATCGCGGTGATCGTACCGCCCGTTGAGAATCCGTTTTTCGGGACGATGCAGGATATGGCTGCATCCAAGGCGGAGGAGCTCGGTTACGAGACGGTGAAGCTCGTTCACGACGATGACGCTACCAAACAGATGGAGCAGTTTGAGAGTATGATCGCCCAGGGCGTTTCCGCGATCATTCTGGACAACGCGGGTGCTGACGCCACCGTGTCCGCGGTCCGTGCCGCGAATGACGCTGGTATCGGTGTGTTTCTCGTAGACCGGGAAATAACTGAAGAGGACCTCGCCGTTTCCCAGATCGTTTCCAACAACTACCAGGGCGCGACGATCCTGGCTGAGTACTTCGCCGAACTTATGGAGTACGATGGTACCTACGTTGAGCTGACCGGGCGAGACACGGACACCAACGCCCACGTCCGCTCGCAGGGGTATCACGACGTTCTCGATGAATACCCGGATATGGAAATGGTCGCGCAGCAGACCGCTAACTGGAGCCAGACTGAAGGTTTTTCGGTGATGGAAACGTTGCTGCAACAACACCCGGACATATCCGGTGTTATCGCCGGTAACGATACGATGGCTCTCGGTGCGCAGGCGGCCCTTCTGGCGGCAGGCCGGGATGACGTCATCGTCGTTGGGTTTGATGGAAGCGATGATGCGCTCCAATCGATACTGCGCGGTGAGCTCGAGGCGACGTCGCTTCAACCGGTTGCAGAGATGGCCCAGAGAGCAGCGATTCAGGCGGACGAATGGATCCGAACCGGCAGTACCGGACTCCCGGAAAAACAGTCTATTGATATGGTTGTCATCACACCCGAGAACGCCGATCAATACAGAAGTTTCGCACCGGTCCAGTAGAGAGTACAATTGACCCACATGATCGAGCACCGATTCTTTTCGGTGCTCGATTCATTATACAGTCGACAGCAAGGAGACGGCCGTCCGCGATGAAACGAATCAAGATTGTGTTGGTAGCTTTATTTCTGGCGGCGACGGTATTCGTATCCGCCCGCTACGGTTTTACCGTGGTAACCGTGGAGCAGGTAGAAGCGGTTTTGCTCGCAGGTGTGTATGACGCCGACGAATATGTAGAACAGATCTGGGAAGCCACGTTAATCCCGACAGTAGATAAAAACGCTGAGGATCTCGCGAAGATACTCTCCGAGTTTGAAGTAGACGAAGAAGGCGTGGCGTCCAAAGAGCGGTTGACCGATGTTGCCAAAAAGTACGGACGGGTAACCAACGGCGAGGCCCACGTGTACATGGTGGCCGGCCGCGGCGAAGTTGTCGCTGTCGACACCGAGTCGAGAGTGGGGACGCTTCAACTCGCTTTGGACGGCTATGATGGTCCCGCGGAGGTGCGCCTCTTCATCGGACCGAGAATTCCAAGTGACGAGAGCTCCGTCCGGGACGCCGTGGGGTTTATCAGCTTCGGCGATTTTCGCGACCAGACCGAGTACGGCAGGGTTGCAGCGGCGATAAACCGAAAGATCAACGACGAGATTCTGGAAACTCTCGACACAGACGAACTTGTGGGCAAGAGAATCAGTTTTCGCGGCGCATTTTCGATACGAACATTCAATCGGGTTGCGATAGACCTGAGTACGATTTATGTCACCCCAACGCATCTTGAAGTGGAATAAAGCATTCTTCCCGGCGGCAACGGCGTCCGATATGGCACCCCTTGGAGCGACCTGATGAACGATAATCCCCGAGCAGATAAAGCTGACAATTCACCCGACATGGAGGTTGTACTCAAGACCGCGGAGATTTCGAAGGTATACCCCGGTACCGTTGCCCTTGATCACGTGTCATTTCCCGTCTATCGCGGCGCCGTCAACGCCCTGGTTGGGGAGAACGGTGCCGGCACATCGACCCTGATGAATATCCTTGCCGGTGTCGAAGTCCCGACGGAGGGACACATAGAGATTGACGGCGAGAAAATTCGTTTCAGGTCTCCCCTGGAGGCGATGAAACGAGGAGTCGGAATTATCTACCAGGAGCTCGACCTCTGTCCGAATCTCAGTGTGATGGATAACGTCTTCCTTGCCCGGGAAGTGTACCGAGGTGGGCGAATCGACAAGGCGTGGCAACGAGAACGAACCCGCGAGCTTTTAGGGCGTCTGGAACATAACATTGATCCGGATAGCCTCGTGGGAGACCTTCGCGTTGGCGACCAGCAGATCATTGCGATCGTCAAAGCGCTCACCGAGGATATTCGCGTGCTGATTATGGATGAGCCTACTTCCAGCCTCAGTAACCAGGAGGTTGAGGTGCTCTTCCGGGTTATCGCGGAGCTGAAATCTCGGGGTATATCGATCATTTACATATCCCACCGTCTTGAGGAAATTCTGTCGATCGGAGACCGGATATCTGTCCTGCGAGACGGAAATCTAGTCGCCCATGAGGAGATCTCACGGGTGAACCTCACCTGGATCGTGGAAAACATGATCGGACGCGAGGAGTCATCACTCTTCACCCGTGAAAATTTCCATCCCGGAGAAACGCTGATGCGCGTTTCGGGCCTCTCACTTCCCAAGGTTGGCGGCGGATATCTCGTTGATCACGTCTCCTTTGATTTGCGGAGGGGCGAGATTCTCGGTATCTACGGATTGATGGGGGCGGGACGAACGGAACTTCTGGAATCGCTCATGGGTACTCATCCCATCGCGACGGGAGACATCGTAGTGGAGGGAGAAAAGCTGACGGCCAACGATGTTCCCTCAAGAATCGCCGCCGGCCTCGTCCTGGTTCCCGAGGATCGGAAGAACGACGGCTTCGTTCCAACACTATCGGTGAGTCACAACATGATCCTGGCAAGCCTTCACAAGTATATGGACCGTTTTCGTCTGTTTCTCAAGCGAGCCCAGGAGAGACGTGCATCCGAAGAGATGATTGCGCGCCTGAGAATACGAGTTGCCGATCCAAACCAGATAATCACCTCTCTCAGTGGCGGCAACCAACAGAAGGTTGTCATCGCAAAGGGGCTTCTGACCGCCCCGCGAGTGCTTTTGCTCGATGAGCCGACACGCGGAGTTGATGTGGGCGCCAAGTCTGAAATTTATCAGATTATCGATGAATTGGCCGCGCAAGGATATGGCGTAATCTACGTGTCATCAGAACTGAAAGAAGTCACGCGGATGGCCGACCGTATCCTGGTAATGTCCAACGGTCGCATCTCGGGAAATTTTGAAAGAGACGAAGTTACCGACGACAAGTTGGTAGAGGCGTCCTCACAGGGAATACCAACTGCCTGACAGAGACCAGACGGAGGACCGCACAGATGAAGCAGATAGAGCGAAGCAACAAGAAAGGGCCGTTGAAAATGACAAAGACCGATCTCCTTGAGTTTTTAATGAAAGGGCGCGCCTTTTTGGCGCTCATCATCGTAATAGTTGTATTCGCCTCCATGGCTCCCGGCTTCTTGAGCATCGGCAATATCATCATCATATCCAAGCACGTCGCGATCATCGCGCTCATGGCTGTCGGTATGACGTTTGTCATTCTGTCCGGCGGCATCGATCTGTCAGTTGGTTCGATCGTCGGGCTCACGGCGATGATAGCCGGCGGCCTCATAAACGAAGGAATACGGCTTGGGATATTCGGTGTTGTCCTGTTTCCCAACGTGTGGATGGTGATCGTACTTACCCTGATTTCGGGGATCATAATCGGCGCAGTCAACGGCCTGGTGATCACACGACTCAAAGTATACCCCTTCATCGCAACCCTCGGCATGCTGTACGCGGCTCGTGGAATGGCGGGGCTTCGTAACAACGGACGGACGTTCGCCAATCTCGTCGGAAAGGAACAGTTCAACAATATGGGGTTTGAGCAACTGGGCGCGGGCACCCTGCTGTAGACGCCCGCGCTATTTTCTCCCGATGTCCCAAGATATTGTGAACATGATTCCCGCGTAATAGTAACTGATTCCCGGGTTCTAATCTCTTTTCCGGTATTCCCGAATTATTG
>JAQIBO010000384.1 GCA_027859055.1 Spirochaeta sp. | reverse complement strand
AGTCATCTTTGTAGCAGATCGCGTCGGCAACGCGGAGTCACTCGGCGATGCACTCAACGATTGTGGAGGCGCCGGTGCGGCTGTCCCCGGCCAGGAAGACGTTCTCTTTTTCCGCCGCCGCGACGGAGGTTTCACCGCCGGTGGTTTCAAGCCCGATCCGCCGAATAGCCTCGGCGTCGGGATCGTCTCCGATCGCGTAGACGATACTGTCGGCGTGCATCGTTTCCACCGCGCCGGTGGGCACGGGCCGCCGCCGCCCGGAGGCGTCCTTCTCGCCCAGCTCCATCACTTCCACCGTGAACGTGCCGTCGGCGTCAAAGCGTTTGGGATTGCGCAGCCAGTGAAACGGCACACCGTCTTCCATGGCGTACTCGTACTCCTCCCGCGTTGCGGGCATCTGCTCAAAGGCGCGGCGGTACACGATCGTGGCGCGCTCCACCCCAGGGCATCGCAACGCAGAGCGGGCGCAGTCCATCGCGGTATCACCGGCACCGATCACTACCACGTGCTTTCCCATCTTCAGTGCCGAGGGATCGCGGTTGAACTGCGTCAGAAACGGCAACGACGAGTGGATGTTGCGATTGTCGCCTTCAATCGGCAGCTCCCGGGTGCTGTAGGTACCTACGCCTACGACGACATAGGTGAACCCCTCCGCCTTCAGGCGGTCCGCAGTGAGCGTCGCCTCGTCGACACCAAACTCAAACGCAACGCCGTGGTCGCGGATGAAATCGACGTCGCTCTCAATCGCCTCGCGGCTGATGCGGAAATGGGGTACCACGTAGCGGACTACCCCGCCCGCGTCGGGCTCGCGCTCAAACACGGTAACGGCAAAGCCGGATCGCGCCAGGAAATACGCCGCCGAAAGCCCCGTAGGACCGGCGCCGACAACGGCAACCCGGTCGCCCCGGGTAACGCCGGGCATCTCCAGCCGCTGGCGATACCCCTCCATGCCGTGCAACACCGCCAGCTTCTTGATCTCTCTGATATTGATGCACCCCTCGTAGTCCAGGCGCGTACAGACCAGCTGGCACTGGTGGTCACAGATGCGCCCCGTCATCGACGGCAGTGCGTTGTGCTCGTAAATCAGTTCCAGCGCCTCGTCGTAGCGCTCTTCGCCGACCAGGCGAATATAGCCGGGAATCTGCTGGCGGATCGCGCAGGCGGTCACGCACGGCGCCTCGTAACAGTCGAACAGGGGCAGCTCACCGGGGCTCGCAACCTCCTCATTACCGCGAAAGTCTTTGCCCAGGGACGGGTCTTCGAAAACGCTGTCCGCGAGCGCCGTGAGAGCGGCCACATCAATGCGCTCGTAATCCCACTCAGGAATCTCCTCAATCGCCCGGGCGATCTGGACCTGGCGGTGATATCCTCCCGGTTTGAGAAGGTCCGTGGCGAGAGTTATCGGCCGGATTCCCGTCCGAAACACCGCCGCGGCGTTGTGAATCGTGATTCCCCCGGAATAGGAGATCGGCAGATCGCCCTGGAAGTGCTCGGACAGGCGCGCGGCAACAGTGATTGACAGCGGAAAGAGCGCCCGCCCGGAGAGGTAAAAGTCGTCACCGGGGAGCTCCTCACGGTCGTTCTTTGCCGCCAGGGTGTTGGTCAGTTTAACCCCGAAGCGCCGTCCCTCCTCGGCGGCAACAGCGCGCAAGCGCGTCAGAATCTCCAGCGCGTCGTCGTACCGCAGGTCGTGCTCAAAGCCGGCGCGGTCCAGGGAAACGTAGCCGTACCCCAGTTCTTTCAGGATCTTCGAAACCGTATCGTACCCGAGAAGCGTCGGGTTGAGTTTGACGTAGGTGTCCAACCCCTGCTCCCGGATCATGTGGTTACAGATCATCTCGATCTCGTCAGGGGGGCAGCCGTGCATCGTGGAAAGCGTGACCGACCGGCACATCTCGGGAGATACGGAAAACTCCCGCAGGCTCGCCGCCTTGTGTTCCAGGCCGGTCCCGGTAAGCATCTCGGGGACGGCGGTGCGGACAAACGCAACCCAATCGTGAAAGCGCTGCTCCCCGGAGGAATCCTTCATGCGGGTGATATAGCGCTGCATCGGCTCCGTCTTGATCCCCGCCAGATCGTAGCCAACGCTCATATTGAAAATGAACGAGCGCTCCGCCGACGAAACCTTGAAATCAAAGAGGTGCTCCACGAGGTGCAGCAGAACCCACGCCTTGGCGTACTCCTGCCACGCTTCGTCCAGCGCCAGTTCGGTGGACCACTCCGTGTTGTACCCTTCGTCGTGGGCGTCGATGCACGGCTTGTCCAGCTCGAGGGCGTCCAGTATCTGCCCCGTTTTCAGCTCGATAAAGCGGCTGCCGGTGAGATATGAGCTGAGGATATTGATCGCCAGTTGAGTGTGCGGCCCCGCGGCGGGACCGAGAACCGTTTCGCACGTTTCGCCGAAGACGGAAATTGTGCGGTCGTCGCTCTTCCGGTACCACGTGTGCTGCGGCAGGTCGAGTATCGACGTCTGAGTCCGGTATTCTTCAAAGATTCGGCGTAACAGCTCCCCAAACGGAAGCAGACGCATTTTATCACCCATCGTTTTCCTCCGATCCGAACGCACCTGTGGTGGAACTCCGCGACGGGGTGTAGCAAGAATAGGCGGCCCCGTTGCGGCGGTCCGACTATCCTTTTTGGGTTTACCCTGAAAAAAAGAATAGGAAAAAAATCAGTCTATGCAGCTACATAAATGATGCTACGACCACTTCATCCATCTGTCAAGATCGAACGTGCCGCGCGGGTCGTTACGCGGCGCCGGTTACACGTTCCCCGGCACCAATTCGGGGAACGGCACACCGCCGTCCCCGAATGTGGTTGAAGCTCAGCCGGCCCGAAAGTCGGCTGTTCAGATAACAAACGTCAGCAAGAGAATCGCAGCGAGCACGTAGGTCGCAATACTGATCTCTTTGCCTTTTCCGCTCAGCGCTTTGACGACGACATAGGAGATGAGCCCCCAGACGATACCTTCGGCGATACTGTACGCCAGCGGCATCATCACCATCGTCAGAAACGCGGGGACAGACTCGGTAATATCGGAGAAATCGATCTCCCGGACCGGGCCCATCATAAACACACCGACGAGGATCAACGCCGGGGCGGTTGCCGCACCCGGAACCAGGAGGAACAGAGGGCTCAAAAAGAGCGCCAGCGCGAAGAACCCGGCGGTGACCAGTGCGGTGAGACCGGTTCGTCCGCCCTCTTCAACACCGGCGGCACTTTCGACATAGGTGGTTACCGTGGAGGTTCCCAGCATCGCACCGACGGTGGTACCCACCGCGTCGGCGAAGAGCGCCTGCTTGGCGCGGGGAATCTTGCCGTCGGCGGTCATCATACCCGCTTTGTTGGAAACGCCGATCAGCGTGCCGACGGTGTCAAAGATATCCACAAAGAGGAAGGTGAAGAGGACCAGCAGCATGTCGAGGGTGAAGATCTGGGCGAACTCAAACTGGAAAAAGATCGGCGCGAGGGACGGCGGCGCGGAAAAGAGGCGGAACCCCTCTAAGTTGGTCACACCCAGCGGAATCCCGATCGCCGTGGAGATAAGGATTCCCCACAGGAGTGCGCCGGTTATCTTGTACGCGATCATCACCGCGGTAATAACCAGACCGATCACCGCCAGGAGCGCCATGGGATTGGCTATCGAACCGAGACCCACCAGTACTGCGTCGTTATTGACGATGATGCCGGCGTTCTGCAGTCCGATAAAGGCGATAAAGAGGCCGATACCGACGGAGATCGCCCGTTTGATGTTGGCGGGGATCAGATTGATGATCGCCTCGCGAACGTTAAACAGCGAGAGAACGAGGAAGATAATACCTTCAAGGAAGACCGCCGTGAGGGCGAACTGCCAGGAATACCCCATTCCCAGAACCACGGTAAACGCGAAAAACGCGTTGAGCCCCATCCCCGGTGCCAGTGCAAAGGGAAGCTTTGCGACAAGGGCCATTACCAGCGTGGCGATCAGCGAGGCCAGCGCTGTTGCGGTGAATACCGATTCCGCCGGCATACCCGTTGCGGAGAGGATCCCCGGATTGACCGCCAGAATGTACGCCATCGTCAGGAACGTCGTTGCTCCCGCGATAAACTCAATCTTGACGGTTGTGTTGTTCGCTTTCAGTTGAAAGTACTTCTCCATACCTTACCCCCTGCACTTTGTTGGTTTCGTACGTGATCTCAGATTGCCTGAAAAAGTTGTAAGTCACTGTAAACCGGTATTTCCCACACTGCAACGTTTAAATTTGGCTATATATCGCAGATCTTTAACTTGTGCCCTGACGAAGGCGCTTATATGCTGAATACGAGGAGAATTGAACCGATGCTGACGAAACGACGGATCGATATTGCGATGGGCCGGGAACCGGCGGACCTTGTTCTGACAAACGGGCGAATTGTCAACGTGTTTACCCGCGAGGTTCAGGAGGGCGAACTGGCGATCTCCGACGGGGTCATTGCGGGAATCGGACCGAGCGGAACGTACAGCGGAACCGAACGGATCGACCTGGAGGGACGCTACGTTGTTCCCGGGTTTATCGACAGCCACGTCCATATCGAGTCGTCCCTGGTGTCCCCCGAGCAGTTTGCCCGGTTGGTGGTTCCCTTTGGCACAACGACGATCGTGGCCGATCCCCACGAGATAGCCAACGTCGCCGGTCTGAACGGTATTCGGTATATGATCGACGCGGCGCGGGAGGTGCCCCTGGATGTGCGCTACATGCTTCCCTCCTGCGTACCCTCCACCTCATTTGAGAACGCCGGTGCGGTGCTGGATGCCGCGGCGCTGGCGGAGCTGATCGACGACCCGGCGATCCTCGGGCTCGGGGAGATGATGGATTACCCGTCCCTCCTCGCGGGAGACGCGGACGTCCTTGCCAAGATCAACCTTGCCGCCGAGCGTGGCAAACGGATAGACGGCCACGCGCCGATGGTGGTCGGTCAGGACCTGGTGGCGTACCGCGCCGGGGGTATCGAGTCCGATCACGAGTGCTCCACCGTGGCGGAGATGCAGGAACGGCTGCGCCTCGGACTTCGTGTCCTGATTCGTGAGGGGTCGGCGGCGCGCAACCTCGCAACGCTGGTGTCAGGCCTCACACCGGCAACAACGCGCAGGTGCAGCTTTTGCACCGACGACAAACAGCCGGAGGATATCCTGAAGGAAGGCCACATTAACTACAACGTCCGGCTGGCGATCCGGAACGGGGTCGATCCGCTTGTGGCGATACAAATGGCGACGCTGAACGCCGCCGAGGGGTACGGACTGGCCGGCAAGGGGGCCCTCGCTCCGGGATACGACGCGGACATCGTGGTTCTTGACGATCTGGAACGGTGTTCGGTCCGGGAGGTTTACAAAGGCGGCGTTCCCGTCGCCCGCGGGGGCACGGCGTTGTTCACCGTCACCGCGCCGGACACGAGCAGTGTAACCGGAAGCGTGAACGTTTCCGATCTCTCGCGTGAGCGGTTTCGCCTGACCCTCACCGCGGACCGCGCCGTGGTGATCGGCGTTCGTCCCGATGATCTGATTACCGACCGGCTCCTGCGGACCGTGTCGAGAGACGAAACGGGACACTTTCAGCCGTCATCGGATAGCGACATCTGCAAACTGGCGGTGATCGAGCGGCAAAAAGGCTCGGGAAACGTCGGGCTGGGGCTGGTGGAGGGGTTTCAGCTCCGCGGCGGCGCGATCGCAACGACGATCGCCCACGACTCGCACAACCTCATCGTCGTGGGGGACAACGACGGGGACATGCTCCTCGCCGCGGAAGAGCTGATTCGCTGCGCCGGTGGGATGACCGTGTGCGTGAACGGAACGGTTCGCGGCACCCTGCCCCTGCCGATCGCCGGACTGATGTCCACCGAGACCGGCGAACACGTCCAGGAGGAGCTGTCGCGGCTCAACCGCCTTGCCCTCGGGGAGCTTGGCATGAATCCGGCGGTAGACCCGTTTATGGCGCTTTCCTTTCTGGCGCTCCCGGTAATTCCGGCGCTGAAGCTGACGGATATGGGACTATTCGACGTGTCCGCCTTTACCTTTACCGACATCAACGGAGACTGACGCGGGGCGGCGGTTGGACAGGTGCAGCATCGCCTCCAGAACTCCCCCGGCTATCGCCCGCGCCTTGTCGGAGATCGTCTTCCAGTCCACAGATGCGCCGCGGGGATCCACATCGCCGATCTTGAACCCCTCGGTGACCTCGATACCGTCGGCGAGGAGCCCCCGCACCAGGCCGGAGAGGGGGCTTGCAACCGGGATATCCCCCACCGCACCAAGGGTGTCTCCCTCCTCCACCACGTCGCCAATTGCGACGGAAGCGGTAAACACTCCCTCCGCCGGCGCGCGAACCAACCGCCGCGCCGACTGGCCGCCGATCGTCCCGGGGACGCCGGTGTTCGCCTCTGCGGCACCGGTGAGAATCACCCGGCCGAGAGTATGACCCCGGTTGGTCTCGATCACCGCATCCACGTCCTCGCCGGCTACAAATCCGGGGCCGAGGGCGATCGTGATCGGGGCCATCCCGCGGTGCGTTCCCAGGTTCCGTTTGGCGATAATCGCGTCAACAAGAACTGTCGGTTTGAGGACGTCCACGCTTATGACCTCCGGGTCTACCAGCACCGGCACGTCACCGCGCTCGAGAATCGCATAGGTC
The DNA here is from genome assembly GCA_027859055.1 of Spirochaeta sp. Classification (GTDB taxonomy): domain Bacteria; phylum Spirochaetota; class Spirochaetia; order DSM-27196; family Alkalispirochaetaceae; genus Alkalispirochaeta. The sequence goes on along the minus strand of JAQIBO010000384.1, from coordinate 289 downwards.
GCCTCAACCGTCTCGGCGCGGACCGCCCGGATACCCTCCACGGTTGTTTCGCCGTCAAAGAGCGCCTGGGCAAAGGAGACGCTGCGCCGAATCACCGTCGGCACCGCAGTTTCCAGGCACACCACGGGAAACCCGGAGCGCACCAGGCGAGCGGCGATACCGGTTGCCAGGTCTCCCGCCCCGCGAATCACGGTCAGGTCCTCCACCGTCCGGCGCAGCGGCGTCGCCTGGCGGCCGTTACGGACAGCGAGGATCTCCGCAAGGATGCTTACGGCGATCTCACCGGGGG
>JAQIBO010000371.1 GCA_027859055.1 Spirochaeta sp. | reverse complement strand
CGGTACCGGCGTTGTTCTAGTGCAGGCGCGCCGGAATAGCGTACTTGACGATCCATACTCCGTCGTACTGCTTGACAACCTGACCGGCGATCCGGGAGACCGCCTCCTCGGCAACCCACAAACCAAAGAGCTCTTCCGGCTCCCAGTTGAAGCGGCGCAGCGCATCAAACGCGCCGATTACCCGTTCTGCGGCAAAAGGCTGGTGATAATACTCGGAGAACTGTTCCTGCATCGCCGAGGAAAACGCTGCTCCGCCATGCACAGCAAAATGGAGACGCAGTGCGTAGTGGCGCTCCACCGTTTTGGTCTGCACGATATGGTCACCGGGAACGTTGGCAAGATAGATCAGGTCAAGGTCCGCGTCGCGGCGGCGATACTCCTTCACCACTTTGAGAACCGTGCTCTCCACTGCGACCCCGTTCGTCTCCGGACGGAGATAGACAAAGATGTCCAACAGGCCCGGGTCTGCATCCGGTCCAGGATACGGGACGAGTATCTTCGGCTTATCGCTTCGATGATCCTCCAGCACGGTGCTCCAAAAGCCTTTCCAGATTTATTTCGCCGGCGGTGCACGGAACCTGTATGCCCCACGTTTCAAGAACGCGGGGGTGTACCTCACCAAACACCCCGAACACTGCCGGGGCTGAACGTTTCTTACCTGCCGGGGCCACGATCTCCGCCGCGCGACCGGGTATGAAGCGGGAGTCCCGCACCTCCCGGAGCGTGTACTCCCGGCCCAGATAGAAAAGTATAGCAGAGATGTGCGAATTTACCAGATTGAACCCCGCATCCCCGTCGGCGCTCAAAAAGCCCAGAACGGTACGTGTCGCCGTTCCGGTCACATCCGTGTCGTCCCGAAGCGCGATGTTTCCAACCTCAAAGATATGGTGGGGATATGCGGCGTTGCCGCTGACCGCTTCCGCGCCCAGCAGAGACGGCAGGATCGACGGCCGGACAAATTCGTAGTTCTCGCTCATCGGATTGGCGATGCGGACGGTGCGGGCATACGCGTCGTCCCGGTCGGCTGCATCGTACATCGACTCCACGTAGTCCGCGCCGGATCCGAGGTAATTAAAGATCATTTCCTGAAATCCAAGCCCGACCATCGTCGTCTTGACGCGCCGACTGAACTCCTCCACCGGTGTGAGGCGGCCAACGGTGAAATCCCGGGGCATCTCCGGAGCGAAACTGTCCATCCCGCGGCCGATCATCACGTCTTCAACGATATCCACAGCGTGGAGAAAGTCGTTGCGGTATTCCGGAACGCGTATCAGTATTTCCGTGTCATCACCGGACGCGGCGCTCGCCTCGGTCGCGGCGATTCCCATCCGCTTGAGCGCTGCGATCACCTCGTCGGTTGCGAGGGTTTCACCAAGCAGCGCGTTGACTTCCCGAAGAGAGGCGCGCTGGGGCTGCTGAAAGTAGTACGGAACCGTGATCTCCCGGCCGTAGGGCGTATCGTAGGGGTACTCAATCTGCACCGGTTCGACGGTGTACCCCATGTCGCTGACATCACACGCAACGATGGAGGCGGTGTGCAGCAACGAATCGATATCGGTTCCGGTGAGTTCGATGAACAGCGAGGTGTCTCCCTCCTGAACCGCGCCGATGGACGCACTGTTAATTACCGGCGGGAAACTGAGAACGTCACCGTTATCGTCGGTAAGGAGCGGGAACAGAGGCAGGTCGGCGACGATATGACCGTATTCCTGCCCTTTCGGGTGTTCCGTGATGATCTCCCGCATCGACATCTCGCGGGTGTCCTGCAGCGGAACAAAGCGCGTTGCGTCGGGATCAACCGCCTTGAAATGAACCGGAAAGGAGATCAGATCCGCGCGGTAGACACCCATCGCGATCGACCGCCGTTTGCGGCCGTAATTCCAGGTCAGTTTTTCCTGAGTCTGAATGAGATCCTTGAGAACCGCTTCCGAGATCGGTGCTCCGGAGATCACAAAGCCGACCACCCAGGGGCGTATCTTCTGTACCGACCGGTCGACAACCACCCGGCGCTCACCGTGCTCCCTGCGAACGGTGGCATCGGAAAAGAAGCGGTAGTGCGGCGCTTCACCGCCGTGGTAGAGGCGCAACTGCCGTCCAAGCCCGGCGGTGGACCACAGGTCGGGACGATTGGTGTCGTTGAGCTCGACTTTCATCACTCCCTCTGCGTCGGCGGGCTCATCCAGCTCCGCCTTCGCCGCGGGGAATACCGACTCCAGCTGATCGTCGCTCAGTTTTCCCGCCCCGATCGCACCGATCAGGGCGTCACGGTATACTTCAATTTTTGGCATCTGTTTCTCCTTACAGGGACCGGCGGCGAAGGCGGACGTTCTCGAGATCGGGACTGAACAGCTCGCGCAGATCGTTCAGGCCAAGATGCATCAACGCCATCCGGTCGATACCCAACCCCCAGGCGAGGACGGGAACGTCCACACCCATCGGTTTGGTCACTTCCGGGCGAAAGATCCCGGACCCACCAAGCTCAAACCACCCGAGACGGGGGTGCTTGATGTGCACCTCCACCGACGGTTCGGTGAAGGGGAAATACCCCGGAACGTAGCGGACGTCGGTGGCGCCGGCGAGCTCCACCGCGAACATCTCAAGAAGGCCAAGCAGGTTTTTGAGGTTCACCTCTTCGCCGAGGACGATGCCCTCAGTCTGATAAAAGTCGGAAAGGTGCGTCGCGTCGACCTGGTCATACCGGAAACAGCGCAGGATTCCGAAGTACTTCCCGGGAACCTTCGCGGTGTGCAGCGATTTGGCGGACATCACCGTACCCTGGCTACGCAGAATAAGCCGTCGCGTGAAGTCCCGGTCAAATCCGTACCCCCACCCGCGACTGCCCGTTTCCCAGCCGTCTTCGTGGGTTTTGGCGACCCGGGACAGATACGGTTCTTCAATCTTCTTCGCGTGACTCGGTGTCTTGACGTAGTACACATCGTGAATATCCCGCGCAGAGTGGAACTGGGGCATAAAGAGCGCGTCGGAATTCCAGAACTCGGTTTCGACGATCGGTCCGGTAAACTCTTCGAATCCAAGAGAGACAAGCTTGTCTTTTACGGAGTCCAGGTATTCGCAGTAGGGGTTGCGGCGGCCCGGCAGGAGACGGCTGGTGGGCGCGTCAACTCCGTACTCGCGAAACGTCTTGCCGCGCCAGCTGCCGTCGCGCAGCATTTCCGGCGTCAGACGGCCGACCTCGTCTCCGGTCATTCCCTTTCCGGCGAGCGCTTCTTTGACTTCCAGACCGGTGTCGTTCAGTTGATAAAAGACGATCTCCCGTTCCACGACGCGAAACATCGCCGAGGCGGCGCCACGTTTCTTGGCGTGCGGAGCGATCGCAGACTTCTCATCGTCGCTCAGGGTGGACTCGGCGATCTCGCCATCTGCGGCGCGCTCAAGGAGAGCGCGGATCATCGCATCCGGTGCCGGCAGATCTTCCGCTCCAGCGTCGACGAGGGAAACACGCTTCTCGGCATCCATCGCGAGAATGCCCTGTTTGGAGAGCTGTCCGAAAGACGAACCGACATCTTTCTTTTCCAGGTCCGCGTGCTCCGCCAGTTCGGGCATCGTCATCGGTCCCTTTTCCGCCAGGGTGTGGATCATCCGTTCCACCGGCGTGCCGCGTTCCGCGTACCGGGCGCCCAGTTCCGTCCGCTCGTAGAACACCCGCTCGTCCCGGCGTGTTTCGTCGATGCACGCTTTCGCAGACAGCCAGCTGAGCGCCTGATTGCACTGCCCCAGTTTGAGGCCGATTTCGTGTTCCATCTTCTGGGCGTCAAACTCGGTTGCGCGGTCAAAGTGGAGAAGTGTTTTTACCTCAAGGGGATGGAGGCTTTTGAGTGTCGCTTCGGAGACCATAGCGCGCATTATATCGAACTATCGGAAGAATCAACAACCGTGTTGGAGGAGCGGCATGACCCGTCGAGTTATGTGGAGTTACAGATGGGGAGCGGGGGAGCTCACCGCGCCGGGAGATGCCTCACTGCAGGCGTTGGCTGATTCCCCGCGCCCGAGACTGTAACTGTTCGGCAATCTCCTGATCCGGGAGATGAGTGCTCAGACCGGAAAGGTAGTCGAACGTTGACGCGATGCTCTTGGTCCCCACGTCTGCCGCTTTGGCAGCGCCGGATTGCGAGGGCTTCGCAGGTGAGGGCTCGTGGGCGCGCGCCGTTTCCAGCTTGTGGTGCAACGTGTCGTGCCCGCTGAGGCGCGCATGCACGCCGGCGAGTTTCAGACGCTCTTCGCTCTGGCGGTATTCCTCGTCCCGGTCCGGTGGCAAGCTGCCGGCCAGGTTCATGAGGTACTCGAACATCCGCGCGTGACGGGCGAACGGTCCGTCATCAAGCGGCTCGGCGTTGGGGTCCGGTTCCGTTGGAGG
>JAQIBO010000267.1 GCA_027859055.1 Spirochaeta sp. | reverse complement strand
TTCGTTCTGCCGACTTGTTCCAGAAGGTGATCTTCCGGTCGGTGTCGACGAAGTACAACCCCTCGTAGAGATTATCCACGATACGTCGATAGGACAGGTTGTCAAAAGTGGTGTTTCCGTTCAATCGCCGGCCTCCTTTCCGCGCTTGTGCTGGTACATCGCCACATCCGCCGCGTGTACCAGCGACTCCGCATCGTCCCGGGTCTGCGCGTCGTCCCGGCCGTCATAATGGGCAAACCCGTAACTGAACCACGGCCCCGGCGTAATCGCCGCGAGCTCTCCGGATCGGCTGGCGACCGCGGTGACGCGCTCCATTACGCGTTCGGCGTCGGCAAGGTCACTTCCCGGGAGCACCACCATAAACTCGTCGCCCCCCATCCGGCAGACGATATCCGCCTCGCGGAGCTCCCGTTCCACCAGGGAGACGACCACCTGAATGAAACGATCCCCCACCCCGTGCCCCTGCGTATCGTTAATCCGTTTCAGTCCGTCCAGGTCAAGGAAACAGACGGTCAGACCGCTCCCGGTACGCCGCGCCAGGGAGATCTGGTGCTCCAGCACCTGCATCCCCGTCCGCCGGTTGAGCACGCCGGTCAGTTCGTCGGTGGTTGCCAGCAGCTCCAGCTGTCGGGCGTTGCGGCGCAACTCCTGTTCGGTCCGCTTCATCGTCACCAGCTGCGCCACCATTCTCGCCAGGAGCGTAACCAGGTGCGTGTCAAACGCGGACATCGCGCGTCCCGAGGCGTAGTTGTCGGCGCAGAGGGCACCAATTGACTCTTTGCCGTTCCACAGCGGCGCCACCACCAGATCCGCGGTGCCGACCGGCGCGTTCCGGTCGTCATACACCGTCGTGTCCGGAAACAGCCGAAACGGAATCCGGCGCTCAAAAAACGCGTCGTCAAAAATGTCGGGGTTGCGCGGGATTCGTGAGCTTCGTTCATCACGTACCGAACCGGATTCATCGATACCATATGTTCCGATAAAATGACCCGGTTCATCGGGGTCCTGAAACCAGATTCCCATTCGGTCCACGCCCACCGGTTCCCGACCGTCAGTAACAGCCCGCAGACAGATATCGTCGGTCGTCGACGCCGCGGCCAGCTCAAATTGGAGCTCGTACAGCGCGTTAAGTCGGGCGATCAGAGCGTTTTCCTGTTCAACCATCACAAAACCTGCCTGAAATATGCACTAAACGTAGAGTATTGGGCTCTATAACGCAAGAACTCCTGACACCCGGTCTTTGTGTCAACGATTGCTCGCTCCATCACAGACATGCTACGATCAGACCACGGGAGAGATGTATGTGGCAAAAACTTCTGGGATTAGGCCTCGCCGGGGCTGCGGGTACGCTCGCTCGCTACGGGCTGGCGGGACTTGCACAGAAAGCGTCATCGTTCCAGATCCCACTCGGCACATTAACGGTAAATGTCTTGGGTTGCTTTCTCTTCGGTATCATTTGGGTCACAAGTGTAGAAAAGATAGCCATTCCCACGGAGCTACGGACGATCATTCTTACCGGATTTCTCGGTTCCTTTACAACATTCAGTTCATTCCTGTTTGAGACCGATCAGCTAATCGAACAATCGCAGTGGTTGATGGCCGGGACCAACGTTGTGATAGAGGTCGCGGGCGGGCTCGCGGCATATATGCTTGGAGCGTTTATCGGCGCGTTAATTTAGAACACCTGAATTAAGGAGGAACGTATGGACGTACCGGGTGATGCTGTGCGGCTCACGATCTACGTCGGAGAAACCGACCATTTTCACGGAACCCCGATGTACGAGGCGATCGTGCGTCGCGCGCGCGAGCACGGTTTGGCGGGAGCAACGGTACTGCACGGCATTTTGGGCTACGGCAAAGCGAGCACGGTCCACGTCGCGCGAATTCTTCGCCTGTCGGAAGACCTTCCCGTTACGATCGATATCGTGGACAGTCGCGAGCGTATCGAATCGTTTTTACCAATCGTCGACAGCATCGTCACCAACGGCCTCGTAACGACAGAAGCGATACGGGTCGTCCTGTACCGCCACGACAAAACGGTGTAATCGCTCAAAACCGTCGTCGCGATTGTGGCTGCGCCAAACGGATTTGTGCTTCTTCGAGAACCCGGGCACTTCCAGGTCACCCCAGCCACTGGTAGAGCGTCTTCCGCGTCACACCCAGGCGGCGGGCGGCCTCCGACTTGTTGCGCCCGGCTGCGGCAATCGCCTCCTCGGCGATGCGGCGCGCCTCGGCGGGAGCCACCTGCCGCCGCAATGTGGGAACATCCGCGGGCGAGCGGTTAGCGGGCGTCGCCTCGCCCGCCTCAGCCATAAAACTACTCTCCCCCTCAAGCACCGCACCATCCTCAAGCAACGCGGCGCGGGTCAGCACGTGCTCCAGCTCCCGGACGTTTCCCGGCCAGTGGTACCTCCGTAACCGCTCAAGAAAGCGGTCGGTAATCCCCAGAAGCTTGCGGTCAACCCGAGTGCTCAGGGTAGCCAGGAAATGGGCGATCAACACCGGCAGATCCTCGGTTCGCTCGCGCAACGCGGGAATAGTGATGACCATCGCGCTGATCCGGTAGTACAGGTCGGGCCGAAACCGTCCCTCCGCAACATCCCGTTGCAGATCCCGGTTGGTCGCGGAGACAATCCGGACATCCACCCGGACCGGCTTCTGTCCGCCGATACGGAGCACCTCACCCTGCTGAATCACCCGGAGCAGCGCCACCTGGCCTCGCGGGGAGAGATCTCCGATCTCATCAAGAAAGAGAATGCCGTGGTTCGCCAGTTCAAACTTCCCTTTCCGGCGGTCGTCGGCACCGGTAAACGCGCCCTTCTCGTAGCCGAAGAGCTCGCTCTCCACCAGGGAGTCCGGAATCGCCCCGCAGTTCATCGTGATAAACGGCATCTCCCGACGGCGGCTCTCGCGGTGCAACGCCTGCGCGACGATCTCTTTGCCGGTGCCGGTCTCCCCGAGAATGCACACATCCACATCGTACGGGGCAACCCGCCGCACCAGCTCCCGAACGCGGCGAAGCCCGCGGGAGTCACCGATCAGGCCACCCGCCCCGACGGCAAACGTGGACCCGCCCGCCCGCGCGGGATCCGCCGGGGAGGT
>JAQIBO010000253.1 GCA_027859055.1 Spirochaeta sp. | reverse complement strand
CCGCAGGACACCCTCCCGGAGATCGCCGTCGACACGGCTCTTCCGGCGATCGCAGCACACGGTCGCCCGGTGCTCGCGGTCATGAGTCTTGACCCTCAGGGCTGGAGCCCGCTTCATTTCCGCCGCACGCCGGTACCGGCGCAGTACCTCTGCGGCGACATGGGGATCAGCCCCCGCGTTACCGCAACCGCCCCTCCGTTGATCCCGGTATCCAGCGACCACCCCCTTCACCAGTTGCTGCGCTCCCACGGTTTCTCGATGCTTCCCGCCGCCGGAAGCACCAACGTTACCGAGGCCGCGGCAACGGTTCTGCGGAGCGCCGGCAGCAGCTCTGTGGATGTGGTCGGCGCCGATTTTGGATATCCCCGTGCAAAAACGTACGCCCGCGGCACGTACCACTACGCCCTGGCGTTTCAGCAGGCCCGGCGCCTCTCCCCTGAGGAAAGCTTTTTCGCCGGGCAGGTCTATCCCCACACGCAGATGGACACCGCCGAATCGCATCCGTTCTTTCGACGACCCGGCATGGCGATCGCCGAGAGATCGCTTCGCAGCGTAGTGAGGAACACCGCCCCCGCTTCGGAACCGGTGAATCCTGGGCCCGGCGGAACCGGTTCGCCGAACCCGACCCGCTTCTGGGAAGCGCATATCGAGGAACTCAGCGCCGTCTCGTCACGGATTGAACGTCTCGGCCCCCTTTCGACGCCGGAAATCCTCGTGCACCTGGGGACGCACGGACGGAGCCATCTCCCGGTCCTGCCGGCGCTTGAACTTCTTGCAAATCGCCACGGTGAATCCGATACCGATCCGATGGAACGCATATCTTCCGGATTAACAGACGTTCGGGCTTTCATTTTTTCGCATTTGTGCCGATACTCAAAATGAGATGAAGGGTCTCCTCGTACGGCTGTACGTTCTTGTGAGTGTTCTGTTCTTTCTCGGGATCACAGTCTTCTTTTTCGTCCGCCTCTCTCAGACGCGGCAGGAAAACGAGGCGCGCGCCGGGGAATCGTTCCGTGAACTCGCCGAATCGGTCGCTGCCGCCTGGCAGACTACCCCGCTTCCCGAAGCGGGCGAAGTACTGGCCGACACGCTCGCCCGTGACGACATGGTCCAACCGCTGGTGGTCAGCGTCTATTCCTTCGATATCGGAATCGACTATCTCTGGGCGATCGATGATCGGTTTATCAACAGTCAAAACGGTTCACGCATCCACGCTGCGACGGGTCCGCCCGTCATCAGCAGCAACGAAATCGTCCATCGACAGTTTTCGCGCTCGTTTCAGCTACCCGGTGGCGATCGCCGTATTGTGACCGCGGTATATCCCGTGCTTGACAACCGAGCCCTTTTCCCGACACTCCGGGTCACCCTCATTCTGGTTCTCGGGTTTCTCAGCGTTACCCTTCTGATCGTTCTCGTCGGCGTCCTTCGCGAGGCGGGGGCGTCACGACATCCTTCGGGTGTCCGCGCCACAGCCGGTGCGCCGCAGCCGCCAACCCCTGGTGTCTCACAACACCAACCGAACACGCCCCCGGTGCCCTCAGCGGTCACGGAACCAACGGAAACGGGCCTGGCTCCCGAGTCCGCGCTCCTGCGTCGCCTGACAGTGGAGCTGGAACGAGCGGCGTTTCAGGAGCAGGACGTAAGCGTCGCGATGTTTCGTTTTTCCTCGGGCTCACGCGGTGAGGAAGTGTACGCGCGAAACGCTCAGGCGATCCTGCAGTTCTTTTCCTTTGAGGATCTCTGTTTCGAGTACGGAGGACGCGAAATTGTTGTGGTGTTTCCGGGAACAACACTTGCCGACGCGCTTGGTCAGCTGGAGCGTTTTCAGCGCTACTACTGGGAAGAGCGTCACAACTGGAACGCCCCGGACGCGGATCTGGCAATTGGCGTGTCGGCGCGGAACGGTCGCCTCGTTGAGGGCGCCCGCGTCACAGGCGAATGCCGCACCGCTCTGAAACGCGCTGAGAAGAGTGCCGGCCGAATCATGGGCTTCCAGCCGGACCCGCAGCGGTATCGCACAGAACTCATGAATCAGTCTCGATAAGGTATTTCGATCTCCATCTGATCCCGCGTAAGAAACGTGCGCGGAAAGATCTCCGTTGCCTCTTGCAACAGGTCCTTGAGTTGTCGGTTGGTAAACCGGGGACTGTAATGGATAAGCCCCATTCGGTCGATGCCACCGGCGCGCTGTGCAAGGCGAGCCGCATCTCCGGCGGTCATGTGTTTTTTGGCGCGGGCGCTCTCCCGGTGTTCCTCGGTAAACATCCCCTCGCTGATGAGCAGGTCGGACCCGGCGATCTCCGGCACAATTCTGTCAACCGGCAACGTATCCGTGACATACGTGAACTTGCGTCCCCGCCGTGGCGGTCCCATAACCGCCGCGGGCTCGACAACCTGCCCGTTTTCCAGGCTGACCGACTCGCCCGCCTGAAGGCGCGCCCACAGCGGTCCGCGCGGCACCCCGTACTGGACCGCGAGATCCGGGTGAAACACGCCCGGTCGGGAATCCTCAATCAGGCTGTACCCGACGCAGGTTCGCGAATGCTTGGTCGGAAAGGAGCGTATGGAGAAGCCCTCTCCGCGAAACACTTCCTGCGGATTCTGGGGATCGGGAATTTCACGGATCCGGATTTCGTAGTTAATGTACATCTCAAGAGCGCGCCGGTTTGCCTCGATATACTCGGCGATACGCGGCGGCCCGATCACATACAGCGGTTCTTCCCGGTCAACCTGGCTGGACAGCATCAGCATTCCCGGCAGGCCGGTTACGTGGTCCGCGTGGGTATGGGATATCAGAATAGCACTGATTTTTTTCCACTTGAGGTTGAGCGACCGCAGACTGACTTGCGTACCTTCACCCGCGTCAAAGAGAAAAACCTCCCCTTCCCTGCGAAGCAGTACAGATGTGAGATGCCGCGATGGGAGGGGCATGGTGCCACCGGATCCAAGTACAAAGGCCTCCATATTCATGATGAGCGGCAAATATAGCACGGCACCGCGAGGTCGGGCAATCCGCGGGAACCGGCGGCGTCAGTCGGTCTCCTCGGCGCCACGAACGCGGGCAACCGAGCGGCCGCGCAGATCACGAAGGAGCAGCATCCCGACTACGATAAGTGCGACCGCAGCGGCAGCGACCGCGATTACTCCCGGTGCTGTGGCTGCGATGTGACCGAGGGCCACACCGACCGCCTCTACGACGATCGTGAGAATCCCGATCCACAAGGGGACGAGGCCGCCGACGGCAAGTCGTTTCCGGCTTCGGTCGAGGTTCTGCTCGGTGTACTGCACCCACCGGTAGGATGTGCGCGCATCGATCCCGCTGCGTTCGGCGATGCCTCCGGCAACACGCACCAGTTCATCGCCTCGCTGAATCGCCTCCAGGATTTCCGGGAGATACTCCCGATACAGACGCTCTTCCTCACGTTGTTGTTCTGCTACACCCATTGGTGAAACATACACAGAGTCGTACGCCTCCGGCCAGCTGTACCGGTCGCCACCTTGCGGTCGGTCGCGGTTGTGGTATATGAATTGGGGCATGCAGATAGATCCCCGAATACTCAAAGGTTTTCGCGACTTTCTTCCCGATGCGGAGTCACGACGTCAGGCGCTGACACGCACGCTGGAGGACCGGTTTTCGGCGTTCGGATTTGTCCCCATCGATACGCCGATCCTTGAGTATACCGACGTGCTCCTTGGAAAGGGTGGTGGCGAGACGGACAAGCAGGTCTACCGGTTTACCGACCACGGGAAGCGTGATGTGGCGATGCGCTTTGATCTGACCGTTCCCTTCGCCCGGTACATGGCGCTTCACCGCAACGAGCTGTACCTCCCCTTCAAACGGTTTCACATCGGTAAGGTCTTTCGCGGTGAGAATACCCAGCGCGGGCGCTATCGGGAGTTCACTCAGTGTGACTTTGACATCGTCGGAACGCGGGCGGACTCTGCCGACCTGGAGATCATTCTCCTTATCGTAACGGCTCTCCGGGCGCTCGACGTCCCGGGGGTCCAGGTTCACATCTCCCACCGCGGCGTCTTCAATCGCTTCCTCGCATATCACGATGTCGCCGATGCGAGCGAGGCGGTACTCCGGACGGTGGACAAGCTTCGCAAGGTTGGCGCGGAAAAGACTCGTGCCGAGCTCTCGGAGCTGGTTGGCGCAGACGTCGCCGAAAAGGCGCTGGCGTTTATCGGTGCCACCGGCAGTGCCGGAGAGATCATCGATACCCTGGAGGCTCTCGCCGGCGGCGCGGACGGGGATACACAACGGCTGCGCACGATCACATCCGCGATCGCCGAGCTCGGGCTGGGTGACGTGGTGACCGTTGACCCGTCAATTACGCGGGGACTCGACTATTACACCGGCGTTGTCTTCGAGACGTTCCTGGACGGGGCTGAACAGATCGGGTCGGTTTGCTCCGGCGGCCGCTACGACGATCTGGTCTCTTTGTACAGTAAAGAGGAGATGCCCGGCGTTGGCGCGTCAATCGGACTGGATCGGCTCATCGCCGCGCTGGACGAACTGCAGACCACGGGTGAAACGCAACGTCCCGCGGAGATTCTGATAGCGATGCAGGACCCGGCGCTCCTTGTTCATTACCACCGCATCGCGGGAGAACTCCGCGCCCACGGCGTGCGTTGTGAGGTCTATCCGGACGCGCGCAAGCTGGGCCAGCAGTTTGCGTTTGCCGAGAAGAAGGGAATTCCGTGGGCGCTGATCTGCGGCGAACGGGAGTACGCCGCCGGAACGGTGAACCTG
>JAQIBO010000205.1 GCA_027859055.1 Spirochaeta sp. | reverse complement strand
ACTTCATACAGGCTCAGGGTGTACAGCGTAATCGGGCTGTTTTCCCATCCGTCGAGGACGCCCTGTTCCAACGCGGAATACACGTCAGCCTGGCTCATCGGCGTGGCGATCGCTCCCATCGCGTTAACCCCTGCGAGGGTGATGTTGGTCGGGATCGTGCGGATTTTGAGACCTTCCAGGTCGGCCGGACGATTGATCGGACGCACGTTGTTCATCAGACTGCGGGATCCGCCGTAGAAATATCCGAGGGGGATAAAACCTTTTTCCAGCAGTGCATCCGCAAGGATGTCTCCAGGTTCTCCGTTGAGAGACGCATAGAGATGGTCTTCGCTTTGAAAAAGAAACGCCAGGGCGAGGACTTCCATTTCGGGAACGTAGTTGGCAAACGCGCCGGCAAACTGGTTACACATATCGATCGTACCCAGCTGAACGCCTTCAACCATCTCTTCGTTTCCACCAAGCTGACTGTTGGGGAACAGCTCCACCTGAAGCATTCCGTCAGTTCGCTCCGCAACCCCGTCCGAGAACTGCTGCAGCGCCATGTTCATCGGATGGCCCAACGGAAGCGTGTTTGTGACGCGCAGCGTCATCGGTTCCGCAGCAGCAGACTCTTCGGCTTGACCACTCGCAAAGACGAATGTTCCAACAAGGAACAACACTAAAATAACACCAAGTTTCTTCATAAAACCTCCAGAAGAAAAAATCATCTAATATACCCGGTTAATCCAGGTATCCAGAGCGAAAGAGCAGGTATAAAGGTGACAAGCAGCACGACAAGAATCATGGCACCGAGGTAACGCGAATAGGTACCGAGCATGTCGCTCATTTTGGCACCGGATATACCGGTGGCAACGAACAGGGCAACCCCGACAGGGGGCGTACACTGCCCAACCGCCATATTTGTTATCGCCATCACCCCGAAATGGATCGGATGTACACCAAGAGCCTGCACAACCGGCCAGATAATCGGTATGACGATAATGATAATTGCCGACGGGTCCAGAAAGGTCCCGAGGACGAGGAACATAAGGTTTATAAGTAAGAGAAGCACCCATTTACTGTCGGTGAGCGACACGAGAAAATCGGCGATCTGCGAGGGGATCTGTTCCGCCGCAAGGACCCACCCAAAACTCGCGGCAGCGGCGATCGTCAGCACGACAACGCCGGTTGTCAGGGCGGATTTCACCAGCACCCGCGGCAGGTCCTTAAACTTGAGTTCCCGATAGACAAAAAACCCGATAATGAAGGCGTACAGCGCCGCGATCACCGAGGCCTCGGTAGCGGTAAAGATACCGGCGGTAATACCACCGACGATAATCACAACGGTAAACAGGGCTAGAAACGAGTCCGCAAAAGACGCCATTATCTCTTTGAAATGCGCTCGCGGCTCCGGGTCGATCTTCCTGATCTTGGTGTAAATCACGTTCACGACCATCAGAAACACACCGATCAAGATACCCGGGATGATACCACCCATAAACATACCGCCGATCGAAATACCGGCGGTAACGCCGAGGATAATCATCGGGATGCTGGGCGGAATAACGATGCCGATTGAGCCGGCCGTGGCCATAACGCTGGTGGCGATATCTTTTCCGTAGCCTTTGCGCTTCATCGCCGGAATCAGCAGACTTCCGACCGCGGCGGTGTCGGCGGCGGCGGCACCGGAAAGCCCGGCAAAAAACATCGCCGCCATGACACTGGCGTTTGCAAGACCGCCACGTATATGGCCGATCAGGTTGGATGCAAACGTGACCAACCGGCGAGATATCCCGCCGCTGTCCATAAACCCGCCGGCAAGGATAAAAAACGGTACGGCTATCAGACTGAAATTACTGCTCGCCCGAAACATTTTCACCACGATCGCAAACAGATCGATATCGCTGAAAAACGTCATCGACACGACCGTCGAGATCAGCAGGGAGAACGAAACCGGCATCTCCAGAATAAGCAGGCCAATAAAGGTGATAAACAGTGTGGGGATCATTCGTCGTCCTCCAGCGGCTCAGACTCGATATTGAGGATCACTTCCATCGTCTTTTCAATTCCGTGAATGAAGATGAACAACCCCGCCACCGGCATCGACAAGTACGCCCAGAACATCGATATCGGCAGGATATTCATGCGTTGAATCGTATTGGCGATCGACAGACGAACTCCCATCACCAGCAGAAACAGCGAGAAGAGCACGATAAGGACCCACACAAACAGGCGCGTCGCCTTCAACAGTTTGTCCGGGAAGTGTTTGGTCACCAAGTCCACCGAAAAGTGCGAGTTGGTGTAAATCGCTGCGCTGGCCCCCATAAAACTCGCCCACGTAAAGGAATAGGTCAGAAGCTCTTCGGACCAGCCAATTGGTGCCTTGAGGATAAATCGGGAAAACACCTGCAGGAAACCGAAGACCAGCATGCCGATCATCAGGATGACAAGAATTGTCTTCTCGATGAACAGAACCGTGTGGTTCAGTCTGCCCATGTGCTTAACGACGGAATCAGATCGTATCGACACAAACCGCTCCTTACTTTTCGCCTTTGAGGTATTCGATGATGGAAGCGGGAATCGTAATTCCCTCTTTCAATGAACGACGCATCGTGTCAGCTTCGATCTGGCCGGGAAGTTTCACGTCATCGTAGCCCGGAGCCGGCGCTTGCGCCCGCAGTTCGTCAAACATCGACTGGGCAGTCGTATACACGTCGTCGCCGTAAAACAACGTCGGGTCGATCACCAGGTGAAAGCTGGAAAGATTCCGGTATGACTCCAACTGTGCGTACATCGGCCTGACCTGGGGACCGAAGACCCCGCCAATGAGCAACCCGGTGAGCGCCTCCACCATCATATTGATGCCGTACCCTTTGTGACCACCAAAGGGGAAGAGTGAAAACGCCGCGTGGGGATCCGTGGTGAACTCGCCTTCTTTTGTGACCGCCCACCCTTCCGGAATTTTCATGTCTTTTTCCCGGGCGTAAAATATCTTTCCAAATGCAACCTCGCTGGTTGCCATATCAAGGAGCATCGACTGACTGGTCCCGGGAAAACCAAATGCGAACGGATTGGTGCCAAAAAACGGGCCTTTGCCACCGAACGGAACGACAACCGCATCGGTATTGGCCGAGACGATGGACATCATCTTTTTTTCCAGCGCCATATTTACGTAGTACGCCAGCGCGCCACAGTGGCTGCTGTTTTTCACCCCGACCAGGCCGATGCCGTGCTCTTGCGCCATCTCGATCGCCTGCTCGGTGGCACGTCTTGCCGCCACGTGGCCGACGCCACCGTCTGCGTCGATAGCCGCAACAACCGATTTCACGTTCCGCGGGGTGAGATCGGGTTTGAGATTCATGCCGCCCTTCCGGACGCGGTTGGCGTAATGCTCAACCCGCAATACTCCGTGGGAGTGGGTCCCGCGCAGATCGGCAAAGAGCAAAACATCCGCCACCGTTTCGGCGTCTTTTTCGGGCATGCCAACCTCGGTCAGCCGTTCAACCACCAGAGGCCGTATCTCACTCGCTTGTACTGTCACCATATCATCTGCCATGCAATCTTCTCCGTATTTTCGTGCGTTTCGTAACGAGGTTCGGCGCCATTTTTTGTGGTAGCGCTTTCATATCTACTTGATTATCTTGGATGATAGTACGGGTTTCCCGGAAACGCAAGCACGAATTTAACGTGATTTTGATGTGAACGCCCGGTTTCACGCGATTTAAAAGGATTTTCAGAGGCCTCACCTGTGGTTTCTCCGATTCCGGGTTGTAAAACGAGCAATTCCGGTTCAAAATAAAAAGAAGCGCTTTCAACATATAGGGAGAAACCAATGAATACATTTGTCCTTCACGGACCACACGATCTGCGAGACGAGACCCGCCCCGAACCGAAACCGGGAGCAGCAGATGTCCTCATCGATATCCGCCGGGCAGGAATCTGCGGGTCTGATGTCCACTATTACGAACACTTTCAGATCGGTCAGTTCATACCGCAGGCACCCCTGATCCTGGGGCACGAGTTTGCCGGCGTGGTGACGGAAGTCGGGTCAACGGTGACGACCGTCGAGCTCGGAGACCGGGTTACGGTGGAGCCGTCTATTGAATGCGGCAACTGCGCACAGTGCCGCGCCGGCCGCTATAATCTGTGCACAAATCTCCGCTTCATCGGCACAGCGGCGACGATCCCCCATATCGACGGCGGGTTTGCGGAACGGGTGGTCGTGCCGGCAAGCCATTGCTACCGCATCCCCGACGCCCTCGACTTCGGCGCCGGCGCGCTGGTGGAACCGATGGCGGTAGGTGCTCAGGCGGTTCGCCGGGCAGGACCGGTAGCGGGGGCACGCGTCTTGATTACCGGCGGCGGAACAATAGGTCAAATGGTGCTTGCAATGGTGCACGCCCAGGGCGCAACGGACATTACGATGGCGGACCCGGCGGACTACGCGCAGACGTTTGCCATGCAACACGGCGCCACGGCGACCGTCGATCCAACAAAGGACGGGATCGCTCAGGAACTCTTTGCCGACGGTGGGTACGATCTGGTATTTGAAGCCTCCGGCGCGCCGGCTGCGCTGTCGTTCGCGTACGAAACAGCAGCCCGCGGAGCGCGAGTAGTTCAAATCGGGACGCAGCCGGCGTCGGTCACGTTACCGGCGAATCTGGTGATGTCGAAAGAGCTGACTGTCTTCGGGTCGTTTCGCTACGCCCACGTGTATCCGACGGTGCTTGCAATGATGAGTTCCGGCCGGGTGGACGTTGGTGATATGATATCCGCGGTGTATCCGTTCTCGGAGATGCAGACCGCGATGGAGCGGGCGGTAGCCAAGGAGCGGGTTGTCAAGGTACAGGTGGAGCGGTCGTAAGTGAAGATATTGGCCGGACCGCGGAAATACGCCGGCGGGCGGTTGCGTCCGCGGCATACCGGTTTTTGGGAGGAAAACGATGAAAATTCGATCAACTGAGGAATGCCTGTGGGACGCCGTGTCCCTTGGAGAGGTGATGCTGCGCCTTGACCCCGGCGAGGGGCGCGTCAGAAACACCCGGTCGTTTCAGGTCTGGGAAGGCGGCGGCGAATACAACGTGACCCGTGGTCTTCGTCGCGCATTTAACCAGCGAACCGCCGTGGTGACCGCCCTGGTGGAAAACGAGGTGGGCTATCTTCTTGAGGATCTGATGCTGCAGGGCGGCGTGGATCTGCGCCACGTCGCCTGGATGCCCTACGACGGGATCGGCCGCGATGTCCGCATCGGGCTCAACTTCACCGAGCGGGGCTTCGGCGTGCGGGGCGCCGTCGGCACCTCCGACCGCGCGCGATCTGCCGCGGCGGCGTTGGGGGAAGGTGATGTGGACTGGGAAGCCCTGTTCGGTACCGAAGGGGCGCGCTGGTTCCACACCGGCGGCATTTACGCCGGACTGTCCGAAACCACGCCGGGAGTCATGATCGAGGCGGTGAAAGCAGCGAAGCGCCACGGCACGATCGTCAGTTACGACCTGAACTACCGCTCTTCCCTCTGGAAGGCGCTCGGTGGTCCCGATGCGGCACGGGAGGTAAATCGCGAGATAGTCCCCTACGTCGATGTCCTGATCGGAAACGAAGAGGATTTTCACGTCGGGCTTGGCTTTGAAACGGGCTCGGAAGACCTGAGCAGTCTGGATACCGCCGGCTATGAGCGGATGATTGAACGGGTCAGCGAGACGTACCCCAACGTTCACGCGGTCGCCACAACGTTGCGCGAGGTTCAGACCGCAACGGTGAACGACTGGAAGGCGCTGCTCTGGACGGAGGGCACATTCTACCGCTCAATCGAATTTCCCGGGCTGGAAATCCTGGACCGGGTCGGCGGCGGCGACAGCTTCGCCTCGGGAATGATTTACGGCTTTCTGCAGGGAATGGCGCCGCAACAGTGCGTTGACTACGGCGTCGCCCACGGGGCACTCGCGATGACAACCCCCGGAGACACCTCCACTGTTTCCCTGAAAGAAGTGGAAAAGCTGGTCTCCGGCGGTGGCGCACGGGTTGATCGATAAGGAAGGAGAATTATGGAACAGACAGTGTATGCAAAGATCGCCTCGTACGGCCTTGTGCCGGTCATCAAACTCACCGATCCGGACCACGCGGTTCCCCTTGCCGAGGCGCTCTCCGCCGGCAGACTGCCCGTCGCGGAGGTCACCTTTCGCACCGACAGCGCCGCCGAATCGATCCGGCGCATCGGGCGGGAAGCCCCGGACGTTATCGTGGGTGCGGGCACCGTTCTCACCGTTGAGCAGGCCAAACAGGCGGTTGAAGTGGGGGCTCAGTACATTGTGACCCCCGGATTCAACCCCACAGTCGTGCGGTATTGCGTCGACAACGGCGTACCGATTACCCCCGGCGTGAACAACCCCACAGCGGTTGAACAGGCCCTTGAGTTCGGCCTCACCCTGCTGAAGTTCTTTCCCGCGGAAGCGTCGGGAGGGCTTGCGATGCTCAAAGCGCTGGCGGGACCGTACGGACACGTCAGTTTCGTGCCCACCGGCGGCGTAAACGGCGATAATCTGGCGGCGTATATCGCCCAGAAGAACGTCGCCGCCGTCGGAGGCAGCTGGATTGTGCCGGGCGACGCGATCACTACCGGAGATTTCAAGCGAATCACAACGCTCACCGCCGAAGCGATCGAGATCGTCAAAACCACTCGCGCCGCCGCAACCGCATGAGCACCCGCATACTGGTCACGACGACCTCGTTTCAGGATACCCCGGGTTCGCATCACACGCTCCTTGCGGAGACGGGGTGGGAGATCGTCACCGCTCGCGGCCCGTTGAACGAAACGGAGCTCAGCGAGGTGATCGACAACATAGACGGGGTCATTTGTGGCGACGACGCGTTTACCGCGGCGATTCTCGAACGCGGACATCCGCGGTTGCGCGTTGTAAGCAAGTACGGCATTGGAGTGGACAAAATCGATGTCGCCGCCGCCGCCCGCCTGGGTATTCCCGTGTGCTACACCCCGGGAGTCAACCACACAACGGTGGCGGAACACACGTTTGCCCTGCTTCTCGCGCTCCAGAAAAACCTGGTTGCCGAGGTGAACAGCACCCGCTCCGGCCGCTGGGAACGCCTCACCGGACACGAAATTCACGGAAGCACGATCGGCATCGTCGGTCTCGGGCGGATCGGACGGGAAGTCGCACTCCGTGCGCGGGCGTTCGGATTGTCTGTCATCGCCGTTGACACGTACTGGCCGGAAGAGTTTGCCGCGAAGCACCAGATTGAGCGCTGCGACGAGATCGACGCGTTACTCCGCCGGGCGGAGATCGTGTCGCTGCACACCAATCTCACGGATGACACCCGCGAACTGATCAACACCGCTCGGCTGGCGCTTATGAAGCGCGGGGCGATCCTGCTGAACTGTGCCCGGGGAGAACTGGTCGATACCGACGCGGTTGTCGCCGCCCTTCACGAGGGCCATCTCGCCGGGTACGGGACCGATGTTCTCGATGTGGAGCCGCCACCCGCGGACCATCCGCTCCTGGCCGCCCCGCGCTGTATCGTGACCCCGCACATCGCGTCCCGGACCTACGAGAGCGTTGTGCGCCAGGCCACCAAAGCGGTTCAGAATTTAATCCTGGCGATGGAAGGAAAGGAACCTCTCGCGAAGGTCACGCCGGGCTGACGCGTTTCCAGGCTGAGGAGTCTACCGGCTGACGCGTCTGTCCCCGCCGTTACCGCTTTCTGACCGCGCCGGTCACCAGACCGACGCCGGCACCGGCTGCGCCGGAGAGCAGAATGTTCTGGCGAATCTGGTCGAGACCCGCCAGCCGTCCGGCGGCGTTGCGTACCGCGCCACCGATACCGGAGGCCGACCCGCTGGGTATCAGATCGGTTATGCTCAACCGCACCCCGGCAACCTCGCCAAACAGAAAGTACCCCGCCACCAGACCAACGATCGCGCCAAGTATCGTACGTACCACCATTCGTTTCATCATCCCCCCTCTATTGTCAAACTGTTTGCATCAAACAACCGTTAACCGGTTACCGCGACGTGGTCGGCACGGTCAGCGCCCACCGCGTCCCGCTTCCATGCACTGAACGCTCTGTCCCGACGTTACACCGCACGGTGGCACCAAGCTGTTCTCCCAGCGTTCGGATCAGGACCATTCCAAACGACGTGCTGTGAACGCGCTCCGTGTCGGGCATGCCGGCCCCGTTGTCTTCTACATCGATCTGGAGCTCTCCGGACCGTGCCCCGCTCAAGCGGGCACCGATTCGGACCCACGCCTCCTGAATCGCCGGTCTTCCTTCCCCGTATCCGGGGAACGCGTGTTTAACCGCATTCAATACCAACTCGCTGACAATAAGTCCCAATGGAATCGCCACGTCGATGTGTACTCGTATCGCCGCCTCGATATCGAGTTCCAACTCGATGCCGCGGGCGCGCGGAGCATACCCGACCTCCACCTCCTGCACGACCCGATCCAGGTAATCCTGCAGTTCAATGATGTCCAGATCGGGGGACTGGTACAGACTTTCGTGAACCGCCGCAAGGGAGAGAATCCGCATGCGGATCTCTCCGAGTATTTCGCGCGTTTCACCACTGAGATGCTCCGAACGGATGCTGATCAGACTTGAGACAAGCTGCATGTTGTTTTTGACACGGTGGTGCAACTCCTGCATCAGCGTTGTCTGAATCGTATTTGCCCGCTGCAGCCCCGCGTACAGGCGGGAGTTGGAGATCGCAACACCGGCGTGATTCGCGATCGCTCCCGCCAGTTCGATATCCTCACTGTCGAAGGGATCCACCACCTTTCGGTCCAGCGTGACCATGCCCCACACCTCTCCGCGGTCGATGATCGGCACACCCAGCCAGGAGCGGATGTGCCCGGATTCAAACTGTCCCTGTTCCGTCAAAAAGTGTGGAAAATCGTGCCGAATATCCGCCAGAGCGAGGGCGCGCTTGCTCCGAATAACCCGAACGTTGGGAAACCGCTCATCCAGGGGAAAGCGCAGCGAATCCAGAATCGCGTTGCTGTCAAACCCGAAGTGGGCAACGACACGCAACATGTCACCCTCAAGAAGCTGTATGGTGCCGGTGTCCGCGGGAATTGCCGCGCTGATCTTGTCCATCGTGGTGCGATAAATCGTCTCGGGCTCCATGATTGAAGCGTTGAGATCCACCGACGACTCAAGGACCGCCTGAAGCCGGCCGGCCAGTCCGCTGATACGCTGCTCCGTTTCATGCGGCGTGGAAATATCACGAAACGTGATTTGTAAGAGATCGTCTTCCTCCCGTTCCCCCGGGGCGGTCCGAAAGACGACGTCAATGTACGCCAGGCGCGACGGACACCGACAGTGGATAACGGCGTGGTTGATCTCTCCTGACGCCCCCTGCTCTACCAGGCGCGCCATCAGTTCACGATTTCCATCCGGGAAAAGCTCTATCAGGGAATCACCAACACCGGCACCGGTCGCCCCAAACTCCCCGATCATCTGCAGGAACGCCGCGTTCAGATACACCAGGTGAGTGTCGCGGTCCACGGTACACTCCGGTGAGTTACCGCTGGAAGAGATAATGGAGAATACTGGTCCTGAGTCTTCGTTCATCAGTCGTTGTAGCATAGGCGTGGTTAGCCTCGTGTGCAAGGACCAGTATGCAAGGCCAGCTGGTCTTTTGCCGCCCGGTCTGCTACGCTCTTCGGCGATGTTGGATTTTTATCTGCTTTTAGGGCTCTACGCGGTTGTGGGAACCGGGGTCTCCGTTGTGGTGATGCGCAAGAACGCGGGACAGTCGGAGTACTTCGTCGGCGGCGGCGCGATCGGGTGGACCGTCTCCGCGATGACTTACGCCGCGACGACGTATTCTGCATTTATGATGGTCGGCCTTGTCGGTCTCTCCTACGCCAGCGGTGTCGGCGCCCTCATCTTTGAGCTGGTCTATCTTGTCGCCACCGTCATCCTCCTCAGCGTCTACGGAGGCCGTATCTGGGACTTGAGCCGGGAACACTCGCTTGTCTCGCCGATGGAGCTGTTTCGCATCCGCTACGGCTCACACACCGCCGCGGCGGCTGCAGTGGTGGCGGCGATTGCGCTCATCCCCTATACGGCGGTACAGGTGATCGGCCTGGCGGTCATCCTTGAAGGATACGGGATCTCCTATCCGGCGGGGGTGGCATTTGCCGCGGTGGTGATCGGCACCTGGACGCTCCTTGGCGGGTTACGCGGCGTCGCGATCACCGATGCGCTGCAGGGTGTGTTCATGCTCGCCGTTGCGGTGGGAGCCCTCATCTGGGCCGGAAGCGAGTTTCAGGGCTTTCACCTCTCCCGGTTTCCCAATGCGGTGTGGACCCCGGCGTTTTTCGTCAATCTCACGTTGCCGTGGATGTTTTTTGCGCTGACCAATCCCCAGGTTCTGCAACGGCTCTTTATTCTCAAGCGGCGTTCGGACCTGCGCAAGATGGTGATTCTTTTTGCGATCTTCGGACTTGTTTTTACGCTGATCGTAACCGCCGTTGGCTTTGCAGCGCAGCACGGAACGTTGAACGGCACGTTTCCCGCCCCTGACGGGCGCGACCAGGTGATCGTTGCGCTGCTTGCGCGTATGGGACGTGCACTTGCTCTGCCGCTCGCGCTCAGCATCGTCTTTGCCTCGGTGTCGACCGCCAATTCGATTCTGTTGACTCTTGCAAGCGTCGTCTCCCGGGATGTCATCCAGCGCCGCGGGTCGGCGCTGATCGGGCGCGCGGTTGTTGTCGTGCTCACCGTGGTGGTGGCATTTTTCGCGCTGACCCGTCCCACCGCATTGGTGGAGCTGTCGGTGGCGTCTTCCCGGATCCTGATGGTCTTTCTTCCGTTGTTGTACGGCGTGCTGCACCACAAGACCGGCGGTCCCGTCGTGGGCCTGGTGACGATCATCGGCGGGTTTGCCGCCACACTTCTGTTCAGTTCAATTGTGCCGGCACACAGCTCCATACTCACGCTTGTCAGTGTGACCGGGATCTTTGTGGCCGCACGGGCGCTGACCGGACGGCGCAGCATCACCGGCGAATAACACGTTCGCCGCTTCGAAAACTCACGTGAACGTGCGAAGTCGCAACAGGAACTCGCCGCGAAAACGGCACGGATACGTGATAACCGGTTCTTTGTGGAACGCCTCCGGCGGTATTCCGACATCCGCCACCACGATACTGCCGCACTCAGTCGCGGACATCCCCGTGCGTGGTATCCCGAAACTGATCGTCGTGTCAGCGGTCACAACCCGCTCGCCGGGCACCCCGGTTGTGGGATCAAGACCACTCGGTATTTCCAGCGCGAGTACCCGCGACGCCTCCGGGTTATCCCGCCGACGTGGAAGATCAGCGAGCAGATCGAGAAACTGGACGACCTCACGATCGGTGGACTGGCGAACACCACCCCCAAGCAGCCCGTCAACGATCACACTGTACTTTGCTCCTCCGGAAAGACGTTCCCGAAGCGCCTGGGGCCCGACATACAGAGCTCCCGCCGAAGCGCGGTACGTCGTCGCGTGCCGCTCCCGTTCGACGTGGTTCACCTGACGAGTGCAATGCACTTCCACAGATATCCCGTGGTTTGCCAGGTGCCGGCCAAGACCGAACCCGACCGCTCCGGTCAAACCGCCCCCGCACACGATGAGTACCGGTTCATGTCCGCCGGTCCGTCCCAGCGTCTCAAACACCTGATAAACCACCGACCGCGCCGCGGATTCGATCATTTCGCTCAGTCCGGGAGCGGCGTGGCGTTCCACAACAGACGTGAGAATACGGGTCGCTTCCGGGGCGGTTACCGCCGATACCGGATCACCGTGTTCAGTCATAAACAGTCTCTGCATCGTACTTCTACTATGCGGCGGTTTGGAGGACTTGTCCAGAACCCGCGGGCCCCCGGGTGCGGGCCGACGCGCACCAATCTCGACAGGCCGGCCCGATTCCGCTACGCTTTACCGGTACTGACGCGCGCCGCTCGCCCGGGACTGCGTTGAATTACAAGGAGGAATCAGTTGGACACGATCATTACCCGCGATAACGCGATACACAAAACGCCGATTTCCGGTGCCGACGGCAGGATCGTCCATGGAAAAGCGCTGACACGTGCCATGTGGACGTTTACCGCGGGAGCATCGTTACCGGCGCACAGTCATCCCCATGAACAGGTCACCACGGTGGTTTCCGGCACGTTGAAGC
>JAQIBO010000181.1 GCA_027859055.1 Spirochaeta sp. | reverse complement strand
GGTTATCTTGAGCAAGCCGCGGTCCTCAAAAAACGCCTGAATCTCGGCGATCGCGACGGAATTCGGGTCAACCAGTACCGCATAACGCCCATCGTAAATCTGCAACAGGCAGAAGTGCTCACAGTAGATGTGCAGGTTGAATTCGCCCTCGATATCAACGGCGACCTCGTCAACGTTGCGCTCCCGGAGCTCTTTCCGATACCGGAGAAACGCCTCTGTCGTATCTATGTATTGATAATCACGCATGGCCATTCAGTATCCCGCCTCAAGGTCAACCGCGCCGCCCACATCCGACGGTTGACCCGCCTCCACCCATGCGGCGACGCGGTCGGCGATATCTATTCCGCTGGCTGTCGTAGCCAGAACGTTATATCCGCCAAGATGGGGAGACATGACGACGTTGTCGAACGACTCCAGCGGGAAGCGGGACGGCATGTGCCGAGCTCCCGCCGGATCGGGGTAGGTAAACCACGTATCGATACCGCAGGAGACCCGACCGGCGGCAACCGCCCGATAGAGCGCTTCCTCGTCAATTACGTCTCCGCGGCCGACGTTGATGAGGATGCCCCGGTCAAGCAGTCTGAAGTGGCCGGCACTGATCAGGCCGATCGTCTCCGGGGTGCTCGGGAGCGTCACAATCACCGCGTCGGCGGAATCAAAGGCGGCGTTCAGATCGGTGCCTGTCTCGTCAAACAGCCCGTCGGGAATCCCGGCGTTGCCCGCCTGACGCCGTACGCCGATAATCCGGGGCCCGAAGGGGCGGAGTAACTGTGCGGTCCACTGGCCAATCGACCCGGTGCCGATAATTGCCACCGTCATCTCGGAAAGAGAGCGCCAGCTGAGCTGGACCGGCTCTCCGGCAGCAAAACCGTGCCACCGTCCCCGGCGAAGGTCCCGATCACCCGATACGATCTGCCCGGCGACGGACAGAAGAAGGGCGATCGCCCGTTCGGCAACCCAGCGTCCGTTTACATGCGCGTTGATCACCGGTATGTGACGCTGGCGGAGCAGGTCGAGGGGCAGGGTGTTCAGACCCGACATGGGGACCCCGACAAGGCGCAGTTGCGGCAGCGCTGCGATCTCTTCAGTGGTACATCCGTACGTTATCAGGGCGATCGTTTCGGACCGAGTCGCCTCCGGTACGGCGGAGATATCCGGGGCACGGACAATTTCCACCTCCAGACGTGTACGAAGTCGATCTTCCTGGGCGTGCCAGAATTCGTTTTGACGTGTGTTGAGCAGAATATTCACAGTACCGGATTGTAACCGCTTTACCGGTTCAGCGAAAGCGTGCAAAAACGGTGGAGTGCCGGTACAATACCGTCTATGGAGTATCAGATCGCGATCGATATCGGTGCGGGACAGAGTACAAAGCTTGCCCTGTGCCCGACCCCGTTCGATATTGTGGCGGAAGACGAGCTGCCGGTAGGCGAGTACGGTGACCGATTTGACCGGTATGCAGAGGAATTGGCGCGTCGCATTACCGCCCTCATTCGACGTGCCGGGCAGCAGGATTCCGGCTTGCGTGGGATCGGCGTTGCCACAGCGGGAATCCTTGGCTCCGACGGACGGTTTGTCCTGACCAGTAATATTCCGGTACTCCAGGGAACAAACCTGAAAACGTGGCTGGAAGCGCGCTTCGGTGTCCCTGTTGGAATCGACAACGACGCCAACGCCGGAGGTCTTGCGGAGTGGAGTGTCCTGCGGGTGGAGCTGCTGTACTGGGTCTTCGGTGGCGGGTGGGGCGGCGCATGGATATCCCGTGACGGAGTCGTGCAATATCCTGCGACCGATTGGACCGGGGTGGATACCGACTTGCACCCCACCAGTGAGCCGGGATACGCGATCCCGCTGGGCAAAATGATGCTCCGCGAGGTGTTTCTTGAGGTAGGGGCGAGTTTTGAACGGTTTGAGCAGAACCTGCTTCTGGAGTTTGACGGGGACCCGCGTACCCTGGCGGGCCCGTCAGGCGACCCGGAAAGCATCCGCGCCGAGATTATCCTGAGTGGTCCCGGCCGGCGGCGGCTTTTTCGAGCGGTGGTCGGTGACGACGATTTTTACGAACGGTTCCTCGATATGGAAGAGCTGGACCAGATGGCGGACCCGGGTCGCGCGGGAAAGTACATTTCTAAACTTTCAAGCATGCGCGTTGAGGCCGCGGTTAACACCGACCGCCTGTACGGCAAAATCCTCGCCCACGCGACGCCCTATATGGTGAAGCACGCCGCCGCCGACGGTCTCATTGACGGGGTCCCGATCTGTCTCGGTGGGAAACCCAGCTACGCCCTGCCGTATTTCGGCCCGAGTACCCAGCGCTTCCTGGGAAAATTCGGTCTGTTCAACTATCTGCGACCAAGCGCGGTTGATGAACGGGGGCTCAACGCCAACGTGGTCGGTGCGGCGGTCCTGGCGGAAAAGGCGGTCGCGGCGGCCCATGCGGCACCGAGTCAGTTCTGATCGGGATGGGCGGCGGAATCCACAGACGAGGTGCCGATGCCGTCCGGCTTGACGCGGTCTGCAGCATTTCGAAGTTCGTATATCCACAGCGTTGAATGCAGAAGTATCTCCGCAAACACGCGCATCAAAAACAGAAACAGAATCGCCGTCGCAAGAACGCCGTAAATGACCACCCGCCGCCCGGCACGGAGGACGATCGATCCCGAAAGAAATACCGCGATCTGCCAGATAACCGCCGCGGCGAGGAATACCGGCGCGCCGAGACGAAAGGGGATCTTCTGACCGCCGGCCAGACGAACCACGCTCCAGAGCGTCCCGGCAAGGATAACGATAGCGCTCAGCCGGGCGGCGAACTCAACGATCGCCTCGGGAACGGGAATAAACGTGGAGCCCACCTGCGCCGCAAGCGTCAGTAGAGCGGTGGCGTAGATGATGAGAAGAAAGACGCCGTTGAGCGCGACCGCGCGGGCGCGACCCCGCGCCGGCGATATACCAAGGCCCAGGCCGGCACGCACGACCCGGTGGGCGTCAAAACAGAGGTTGTGCACCGAGAACAGAAATACCGCGATCGTCACGATCGAGAGAGACCCCGGGCGATCGGCAAACCGTTCCAGTCCGGACATGATCGACTGGCGGTACTCCGGAGACAATCCGACAAAGAGTTGTGACTCCAGAATCTGACGGACTTCCGGGGTCAGAAAAAAGCTACCCGCGAGGGTGAGAAAAAACAGCAACGGAATCGTGGCGAACAGCGACGAAAACTGAGACCTTTTGCAAGAAGGGGCCCGTGAATCTGGATATAACGGCGAAACACCGCCTGAAGGATTTTCATACGCGTCGGCATTGTGACGCACCGGGGTGCCCGCGCGCAAGTAACCGGGGGCGAGCAATAGCGGCGGCGACCACCGGTGCGGTCCCCAGCTGCGTCTCTCTTGGCGAGGCGCGCCTTGTCCGCTACAGTACCTCCGTTATGTCTCCTCCGTTCACCCTTTTGATAAAACCCGCCGGGGCGGATTGTAACCTCAACTGCGGATACTGCTTCTACCTGAAAAAGGCGGAGTTGTATCCCCCTTCGGATGATCGTCCCGGCCCGCCCCGGATGGACCTTGAAACGGTGGAAGCGACGCTCAGCGCCTACTTTCAAACGCCGCAACCGGTGTACTCCTTTGCATGGCAGGGGGGTGAACCGACGCTGATGGGGGTGGATTTTTTCCGGGACGTGTTTGCGATGCAGCGCCGCATGGCGCCTCGCGGAGCAGAGATCTCCAATGGACTGCAGACCAACGGCACGCTCCTGACGGAGTCGTGGGCGCGGCTGTTTCGGGAGTACAACGTTCTGGTGGGGCTGAGCATTGACGGCCCGGAAGCGCTCCACAACGCCCGACGACGCTGGGCTGATCGTGAAGGGTACGCGATCCCGGGCACCACCGGTGATACCCACGCCCGCGTGGAGGCCGCCGCGCGGTTGTTGCGGGAGGAGCGGGTCCAGTACAACGCGCTGACGGTGGTGGGGCGTCATAACGAGGCGTATCCGGTCGAAATCTACGAGTATTTGCGATCCCTCAAGATCCGGCACATGCAGTTCATTCCGCTCATTGAGTGGGAAGCGACGCGCGCCGGTGCTGCAAATAAAACCCCGGTGCCGTCCGCCGTTTCAGTTACTCCTGAGGGGTGGGGGAACTTTCTCAACGCGATCTTTGACCGCTGGTTTCCCCGGGATGTGCGGCGCGTTTCAATCCGCCACCACGATTCGATCATGGAGCTTCTCATTCGTGGCCAGTACAACGTCTGCACGATGTCCGGCGCGTGCGGCGGCCACTTTGTGGTTGAGCACACCGGTGACATCTACCCGTGTGACTTTTTTGTGGAGCCGGAACTGTTGCTGGGCAACGTGCATCGTCGGCAGAACGCCCGCGCCGCAGACGGAGCCGCCGCGGCCGACCGATCTGGCGTGGCGGACGAAGTCCGCTTGGCCGCCCGCGCCGGGGCCGCAGAACCGGTGAGCGATGATAACCCGTTCCGTGCCGCCCTCGGAGATCCCCGCCACCGCGCGTTTGTCCGTCGCAAGGCGCGCTGGGCTCCGGAATGCGAGACGTGCCGCTACCGGTGGCTGTGCGGCGGGGACTGTCCCAAGATGCGGCCCCCGGTGAGCCTGGGAGCCGCCGCGCCTCCCGTTCGGGGTAGTGGGAACATACGGGGCGGCGGGGACGTACCGGGCCCCCACGACGGGATCTCCGCGCTGTGTGCGGAGTGGGTCGCGTTTTACGATCACACCCTGGCAGATTTTGAACGCCTGTCCCGGGCGGTCGCTCCGGAGGTCACCGGTCAGCCGCCGGTCCTTTCCCGCGATCTTGCACAGGACCGGCTGCCGGAGGTGCCCGGTGGTTCCTGATAGCGGTAGCAGCAAATCGAGGGGGCCGCAGGAAGTGGCGTCGTCACAGGTCCCCGG
>JAQIBO010000076.1 GCA_027859055.1 Spirochaeta sp. | reverse complement strand
TGGCAGAGTACCGAGGATATGGTGGCAAAGATCGGCCGGTCGAGTCGGCTGGGCGAGCGAAGCCGGGGCGTCCTGGACGCCGGCGCCACCAGCTGTTACATGATGCTCAAGAGCATGGCCGCAACGGCTAAGGAGTTAGCAGGATGAAAATTGCAATTGGATGCGACCCCAACGCGGCGCCGTTGAAAAAAGAGGTGATCGAAGAGCTTGAGAGCGCCGGTCACACGCTCAAAGACTTTGGTTCCGACGACCCGATCTATGCGAACGTTGTGATAGACGTGGCCGAAGCGGTGGTGCGCGGCGAGTACGACCGCGGTATCGTAATGTGTGGAACCGGTATCGGCGCGAGCATCGCCGCCAACAAGGTGCCCGGTGCGTACTGCGCGGCAGTCACCGACAACTATCAGGCGGAACGGGCTGCGTTGAGTAACGACGCCAACATGATCGCCATGGGCCAGCAGGTTACCGGCAGCAAGGTTGCCCGCATGATGGCCAAAACATACATGGAAAATACCGGCAACTTTGACAAAAACGGCCGGAGCGCGCCGAAGGTACAGCGAATCTACGATTACGCCAATGCGCACGATAAGTAACAAACGGTGACAACGTGTAATGCCCCCACCGAGCCGTCCGTTCGTTGGGGGCTGCGTGCGGCTCTGCGGGCGTCGGGACCTACGCCCGCCCGATGAGGCGTTCCAGATGGCGGCGCTCCAGCTCGACCCACAGCGGGCGTCCATGGGGACAGCGCGGTGTTTCCAGCGCCAACGTACGGCGGGCAAGCTCCAGTGCCGTCAGCCCGTCTACAAAATCTCCGCCTTTGACCGCCGCTTTACACGCCAGTTCCGCCAGAAAGGTGCGATCCGCCGCTTCGTGGAGCCCATCCAGCTCCACCAGTGTTTCGACGATCGCCTCCATCTGCGTCCCGTAGTGCGGCGGTACCGCGGTAATACTCCAGCGGCACTCGCCGACGCGTTCCACGCTGATGCCCAGCTTTCCATAGTCATCGACGTGCCGTGAAAGGAGCCCGTCCTGGTCCTCGGTTACGGTAAACTCTTCGGGAACCAGGAGCGGCTGGCTGGTGCGGTGTTCCCGCAGGTGGTTGTACAACAGGCGCTCATGGGCGGCGTGTTGGTCGATCAGATACGCCCGATCGTCGTACTCCACGATAATGTAGGTTCCAAAGATCGTACCCTGGTAGATGAGAGCCTCGGCGCTCGCCGCCTGGCGGGCGCGGTCATGGTCATCGCGTTCTCCCGGTTCCTCAGCGGCTGTGGCGGGGGCGTTTTCCTGAAGTGACCGGCCCGGCGGAACAGCGCGTACGTCCGGGCGAAAGGAGGGGAACTCCCGAGGCGGAGTTCCCGATAGCCCGCCGGTAGAGGGGGCGGACGTCCACCGTGTCCCGGGGCTCCTGTGGTCATGTGGCTGTCGCGGTCCATCGGACGGGCGTTCGGCTGCCGCGGCAGGCGGGCTCCACGCCGGAAAGTCGCGATCCATTTGGACGGTGCGTATAGTGTACGCACGAAGGAACGACCGCAGAAGCTCAACGATACGATGGTGCACCTCCGCCACCGGCCGAATACGGACCTCCCGCTTGGCGGGATGGATGTTGAAGTCAACGAGTTCCGGGTCGATCTCGAGGAAGACCGCCGCGACGGGAAAGAGACCACCGTGCTGGACATCCTGGAACGCGTACTCCACCGCCTGGATCAGCCGGTACTCCCACACGCGTCGTTTGTTGACGAATACCCGGATATAGCGTCGGTCCCGCCGCACGATTTCCGGTTCGGCGGTCACGATATGCAGCGCAAAGCCGTCTCCCGAACCGGTGACCTCGCGGAGCGCGTGAAGCGGCGCGACGTTTCCAAACAGATCGGCGACGCGGGTTATCAGGTCCTGACGGGGAAGAACGGTGCGGGAGCCGCTTTCCGATTGAAAGGTGAAGCGGACCTCCGGGAATGGCGCGGCCTTGTCGCGAATCACGTTGCGGATCGCCGTTGTTTCCGCCTGCGGGCGGGACA
>JAQIBO010000074.1 GCA_027859055.1 Spirochaeta sp. | reverse complement strand
TCGTGGTGTCATACAGATGAATCGAGGCGGTCGGCCTCCCCGGATCGGGCGACGCATCGTCCGCGTCGAAGAGCAATCCAATCTCGGTACACCCGAGAATCACCGCCTCGGCACCGGCGTCGGCAAACGCGGAAATGACCGATCGGTAGTAGCGGCGGGTCTCCTCCCGGATCGTTCCGTGAACCAGCTCCTCAAAAATAATGCGGTCAATTTCCCGGCGTTCTGTTGCCTCCGGCGTCAGTACATTCAGACCGTAGCGGTCGGCGAGGCGTCCGCGGTAAAACTGTTCTTCCATAGTAAAGCGCGTACCAAGAAGTCCGACGGTAGTGTGCCCGTCCCGTTGGAGAGCCTCCCCCGTCGCGTCGGCGATATGTATCCACGGTACATGCGTGGCGGCAACGAGTTCGTCAAAAACGAGGTGCATCGTATTGGTCGCCAGAAGCAGTACCGTCGCACCCGCGCGCTCTAAACCGATCGCTGCCTCGGCAAGGATCGCCGCCGCACCGTCCCAGTCGCCGCTTCGTTGCATCGCCTCAATCGCCGCAAAATCCACGGAGTGGATAATCACCGGCGCGGAGCTGTGCCCTCCCCACCGGGCGTTGTACCGCCGGTTGAGTTTCTGGTAGTAGGTCACCGTCGACTCCCAACTCATACCGCCGATAATACCGACCGTTTCCGCGGCCACGTCAGTGCCCTCCGTCACCGGCACCACCCGCGCCACGGGCCTGCCCGTAGTACGCGTCGGTGCCGTGTTTTCTGAGCCAGTGTTTCTCAGTCAGATACGTTGGGGCCCGGGCTATCTCCGGCGCCACAGCGACAGTTTCTGCGGCCATTCCCGCAACCGCCTCCAGAACGATCGCGTTTTCCACCGCAGCGGCCGCGCTCGATCCCCATGCAAACGGTCCATGAGAGGCAACGAGAACTCCCGGCACGGCGTTCGGATCGATATCACCGCGACGGAACGTTTCCACGATAACCGTTCCCGTGTTCGCTTCGTACGCATCGTCAACTTCGTCTGCCGTGAGCTGGCGCGTGACGGGAATGGCACTTCGAAAATGATCCGCGTGGGTCGTCCCGAGAATCGGGATCTCCCGGTGGGCTTGTGCCCACGCCACGGCGTGGGGGCTGTGCGTGTGGATCACCGCCCGAATATCGGGAAACGTCTGGTACAACGCGCGGTGCGTTTCCGTATCCGACGACGGACGGAGTGTTCCCTCAAGAACCTCTCCCGTCTCAATCGACACCAGCACCATCTTTTCCGCAGAAAGTGCATCATACGATACGCCGCTTGGTTTGATCGCCATGATCGGCTTCGACGGGTGCCGCACGCTGGCGTTTCCCCACGTGAGAAGGACAAGCCCGGCGGCGACAATCGCGCGGTTTGCCTCCAGCGCCTCAGTCCTGATCGCGTCGATTTCATCAGCTCGTGTACTCATCGATATTCTCCCGTAAAGGCGTGTTCGCCAGGCAACGGTAACAGATATTCCGGCAAATGCGAACATGTGGGTTTCAAAAGTATCTCCCGAATGTATAATGAAATAGAGGAGATATTTCATGACACATAGCGGCACCTTTGACCCATCTCAACTGATTACCGATGGCGACGCTGTTCTTGGTATTGAACTCGGCTCGACTCGCATAAAAGCCACCCTTATCGGGCCCGATCACCGCCCCCTCGCAAGCGGCTCACACGGATGGGAAAACCGCCAGCAGGACGGAATATGGACATATCCGATTGACGAGGTATGGACCGGTCTTGCCGCATGCGTTGCGGACCTCTCCGCATCGGTCTCTGCAGACTACGGCGTTCAACTGCGCAGTGTTGCCGCCGCCGGGGTCAGCGGCATGATGCACGGTTACCTCGTGTTTGACGAGGCAGACAACCTCCTCGTACCGTTTCGCACCTGGCGCAACAACATTACCGGTGATGCCTCCGCGGCGCTCACCTCGGCGTTCGACTTTCCCATTCCCCAGCGGTGGAGTATCGCCCACCTGTACCAGGCGATTCTCAACGGGGAAGAACACGTGCCGTCAGTCGCACGGATGACGACACTGGCCGGATACGTACACTGGAAACTGACCGGCGAATTCGTCATCGGTCCCGACGACGCGTCCGGCATGTTTCCCGTCGACCCTGCGACCCTCGCTTTTCACGCGGGTATGGTCACCACATTTGACAAGCTCGTTGCCGACCGGGGGTACCCGTGGCGGCTTTCCGACGTTTTACCGGTGATCGTCCCCGCCGGTGCCGCTGCCGGAATAATCACCCCGGACGGCGCACGGCTGCTTGACCCGTCCGGTACGCTGCAAAGCGGCCCCCAGATGTGCGCACCGGAAGGTGACGCGGGCACCGGAATGGTGGCAACCAACAGCGTCCGGGCGCGGACCGGCAACGTATCCGCGGGCACGTCTGTTTTTGCGATGGTCGTCCTGGAAAACCCGCTCAAGAAAACACATACCGAACTGGACCTAGTCCTGACGCCCGACGGCAGTCCGGTGGCGATGGCCCACTCAAACAACTGCACATCCGACTTCGACGCCTGGATGAGCGTTCTTGGCGAAGCTGCCGGCGCGCTTGGCGCTGATGCCGACCCGGGGACCGTATTCGCACGGCTCATGCCGCTGGCGCTGGAAGGCGAAGCCGATGCGGGCGGCCACGTGACGATACCCTATGTGTCGGGAGAACACGTCACCGGGTTCACCGAAGGACGCCCGCTGTTTGTACGCAGCAGCGGTGCTC
Source organism: Spirochaeta sp. (assembly GCA_027859055.1). GTDB lineage: Bacteria > Spirochaetota > Spirochaetia > DSM-27196 > Alkalispirochaetaceae > Alkalispirochaeta. The sequence goes on along the minus strand of JAQIBO010000074.1, from coordinate 2,246 downwards.
ATTTTTCATTGGCAAATTTTATACGGGCACATCTGTTTTCGGCCCTGGCGGCGATGCGCACCGGCCTGGAGATCCTGACCGGTGAAGAAGACGTGCATGTCGATGAGATTCGGGGGCATGGTGGTTTCTTCAAGACCCCCGGCGTCGGCCAGCGGATCATGGCGGCGGCCACCAACGCACGTTGTGGTGTGATGGAGACCGCCGGAGAAGGTGGCGCCTGGGGTATGGCGATTCTCGCCGCATACATGGTGCGAAATGACAGCTCCCAGAGCCTCCCGGACTACCTCGACACGGTCTTTGCCGAGGCCGCCGGGGAAACCGTCGATCCCGATACCGCCGATGTTGACGGGTTCAACCGCTATTTCGCGCGCTACCAGGCGGTGCTGGATGCCGAGCGAGCGGCGGTCGCCAACCTCGAGTAAGGTTACCGATACAGCGCTTCGCGCTCCCGAAAGTAAGTAGCTGTCTGACGCACCATCTCATCCAGCATCGCCGGGTCGTGGTGACCATGCATCGCCGGATAGGGATCACCCCCCGGGCCGAGCGGCTCGGGCGTCACAAACCGTCCCGCCTGGTTGAAGCCGATCAGATACAGCGCCTTGATAACGCGGTCCAGATCCAGAAACCCGATGCCCAGGGCGCGCCGCGTCGTGTCTGCCGCGTGAAGATTCACCAGCATCTCCCCGGCGTCCACTATCGTGGTGGGAATGTGTTCTTCTTCCAGGAGCATATGGTACAGGTCGCCGTTGATGTGCCCCACGCCGGGATGCCCCACCCGACGGATGTACTCCTTCGCGTCGGCAAACGAGTTGACCAGGCTGACCTCAGCTGAGCGGATCGGCTCTATGGCAGCTTTTACGCCGCTTTCCTCAAACAGATGGGCAACGCGCCGCAGCGTCTCGACACTCCGGTCGATCTCGGAATCGTCGTACGCCGCGGGGCGACCGACCGCTCCGGGCACCACCAGCAGGTAGCTGCCACCCATCTCATGGGCAAACTCAACCTCACGTTTGATGTAATCCACGGCGGCCTGCCGATGGATCGCCCTGCTCGAGGAAAGGTCGTTGTCGGCGGAAAACATCCCGCACACACCCGACACGGCAAGGCCGTGATCGGCAAGGATCTGTCTGGTTTCCGCCACGTCGTATCCCAGGTCGGGACCGTAATGGTTGCCATGCAGCTCAATATAGTCCACGCCGTATTTCTTGAGGCGCGCGGCGGTAGCGGTCAGTGGTTCCATCCCGAAACCCCAGTTGCTCCATGAGAGATTGATCGGCCGTTTCAACCGTTCCGCGTGATCCTTCTTCAGGTCATCAAAAGCTGTGTCGATTCGCGCGTCTTTCTGCTGAAAGTTCTGTAAACTCATTGTGAATCCTACATGTCAAAATTCGTCGGTAGTACGATGATATCCCGGATCGTAACGTTTCTCGGTCGCGTAAGCATAAACATGACCGCATCGGATACCTCACTGGGCTCGATCAGACTTCCGTTCTCTTTTGCTTTTCGCAGGTTCTCTTCCGGCCAGTCCTTCAAAAGCGCACTGCTGACCGGTCCGGGAGATACGGTGCTGACGCGAATCCCGTGTTTAATGAGCTGTCGGCGCATGATTTGAACAAAATCGCGTATCGCCCATTTGGAGGACGAGTACACCGGTTCCCACGGTACCGGAAAGTGTCCGGCGATCGAACCAGTCACGACAATATCCCCCGTTCCGCGCTCAATCATGTGCGGGACGACGGACCGAACGTTTTTGATGACCGCATTCACGTTCAGGTTCAACATCCGGTCGATACTGTCCAGATCGGTATCGACAAGATCACCGCCGATATACGTGCCCGCGTTTGCGTAAAAGATATCGAGATGATCGGTCTTGCTGAGTATTCCGTCCAGGAGAGATTTACAATCATCCGGATTCAGCAGATCCAGAACCAGCGGAATTGCCGACGCCCCGAGACGTCCGCACACCTCTTTCAGTGCCGCCTCATCGCGATCAACCAGAACGACCGTCCCGCCGGCGGCGATTATCGCCTCCGTCGTGGCCAGTCCGATCCCCGATGCGGCTCCGGTTATTGCCGCAACTTTTCCCTTCAAACTTTCAGTCATTTGACCAGCTCCTTCGCGGTTGCAGCCATGCTCTTGAGCATCATGTAACAGCTGGTGGCGCCGGCGTCCAGGACGCCCCGGCTTCGCTCGCCCAGCCGACTCGACCGGCCGATCTTTGCCACCATATCCTCGGTACTCTGCCA
>JAQIBO010000077.1 GCA_027859055.1 Spirochaeta sp. | reverse complement strand
AGACGATGTTCGCGGGAGTGTCAGCGGGATCTCCGGCGACGATGACTCCCTGCACGACGGAAAAGTTGCTTACCCCGGCGATCACGGCCATCACGAGAAGCGCGACCCCCGAGACCAGTGCGGCCGTTCGGGCCTCTACGCCGGATGTACCGGGGTTCATGGCTACAGTACTCATTCGATTCTCCTGGGCGTCGTCGCGACCTGTATCCGCGCACGAGCCTCATCAACTTGACTTACGGTGTAAGTAACACTTACACTGTAAGTATGTCAACATATCCAATGAAAATAGTCTGGAAATGAGCGCGACACGTGAGCCACTGACAACCAACCGAATACTCGCCGCGGCGCTCGGCCTCGCCGACGCGGGCGGGCTCGAATCAATCTCCATGCGAAAGATCGCGAACGAGCTCGGGGTCCAGGCGATGTCGCTCTATAATCATGTGGCGAATAAGGACGAGATCGTGGATGGCCTGGTGGAACTCATCGTCGGCGAGATCGCGCTTCCGAGCCTCGACGACAGCTGGAAGGCCGCGATGATGCACCGTGGAAACTCGGCACACACCGTGCTGCTGCGCCATCCCTGGGCGATCATGGCGCTCATAACCCGCTCGACCGCCGGCCATAGAACGCTCGCGTACGTCAACGCCACGATAGGCTGCCTCAAAGAGGCGGGATTCTCGTACGAGCTCGCCAACCAGGCATGGAACGCGATGGACAACCACATCTATGGCTTCACACTGCAGGAATCGAACTTTCCCTTCGAGCCGCCCGACTACGCCGGTACGGCGCGCGAGTTTCTCCCGAGCATCGCCGCCGAGCAATACCCCTACTTCACCGCGCTCGCGACGATGATCATGGAAGGTCGGTACTCCGGGCTTCACGACTTCGAGTTCGGACTGAAGCTGATCCTGGACGGCCTCGAGCGGCATCTCGGCGCACAGTAGCTTCGAGCAAGTCTGGGCACCTGCTGACGGGTCCTCAGTAGTCGTCGAGAAACCGCACCGTTTGCGTTGCTCATAGGTCGCCTGCCGCTGCTCTCCGGGGAAGAAGTCCTCCTCGTCGGGTTCGATCAGGGGATCGCTGTAGGTCCCGACGATTCCGCGCTGGAGCGCCGATCTCCAGTTGTATCGCCCGGTGAGCAGCCCGGTCTCGAGTCGGGTTGGAAAAAAATAGAAGCTGGTCCGAAGAACATCGAGATCGCGAAACCGGTCGATCTCGCTTTCCAGGCCGTACATCTCACAGCCTGTTCGCTCGGCGAGCCGTGCGTAGTTGGCAGTCCGTGCGCGCATCGCGCGGAACCATTGCTCGTAGTAACTCGACGAGCGTCCCGTCATTCACTGGGATTCATCGTGAGGAAACCAGATCTGGGAACGAGAAGAGATGGCGCCCGGTGAGCCATTTGCATACCCGATTGTTTTGCTAACCCGCGTGCCGCCCAGTACATTGGGATAAATACTTCAGGATAGAGGTGATAGTCGCGTCTCTATCCTCATACAGCAGAGCATGACCGCATCCCTCCACCAGCTCCAGACGACCTTGGGGTACCGCATCTACGATCGCCCGGCTCCAGTCAGCCGGTGCTGCTATGTCGAGCGCGCCTACCCTGGCCACCACTGGTTTGGTGAGGCTCGATAACTGCGGTGCCAGGTCGGTGATGTCGGCGACCGCAGCGAGCTCCCCGGCAAAGACATCGCGGGGACAGGCGTGTACCCAATCTGTGACCTGATCGTGGATGTCGGGATGCGCCGCGGCATATTCGGGCGGAAGGTACAGATCGCGCACCGCTGGTCGAAGATCGGCTTTTGAGCGTGCGAGCTCGGCGTATCCGCGGTATCTCTCGCGCAGTTCCGGTGCCGGAGATGCCGTAAAAGATGAGAGCAGATACACGCAGGTGACATCGAAGACACCGGACAAGGCCAGCTCCAGCGCTCGCCATCCACCCAACGAGTAGCCCACGATAGCAGCGCGGTCAACGCCCGCCTGACGGAGCGTTTCGCGCAGTGCATCATTGGTCACCTCGAAAGCCTGGCCTTCGACAAGTGCCGGGCTCTTCCCCCACCCCGGGAGCTCTGGCACCAATACCCGGTAGTGTGGAGCCAGCGCTTCGACAAGGTCGTCGAAATATGAGACTGGGTTGGCGCCGTGCAGCAGGACGACGGTCTCTCCCCGGCCGCGGTCAATAATATGCATAGTTCACTCTCCTTCGGATGATGAGTTTGCGGCGGCCAGCCGCAGGTCGATCTGACCCGTATGCACGTCGATAGATTGTACCACCGTCTCGGCCCAGGCGCGTCGGACGTATGTTTTGGTGTGTCCACTGGCATCCGCGCCCTTGACGATATCGATTCGGGCCAGAAGACTTTGGCAGAGGCGTGGATCTTGAAATGGATTGGTGAGGTTTCCAAGGGAATAGAAGATCGGCACAACACGGCCAGGGTCACGGTGAGTACGATAGTACTCATATGGTTGGATCACGTGCGGATGGTGCCCAAAGATTGCATCGATCCCCCGCTCGGCAAGCGCATGCGCTACATCCACTTGTTCTGTCCGCGGATAATGCTCGAATTCCATGCCCCAGTGCAGCTGGGCAATGAGGAAATCGGCTCCGGCATTCCGTGCGTGCGTAATCTGTCGGTCAATCAGTGAGAGATCGAGTTGCGCCTGAGTACCGTTCAGCCGTGTCCGATTAACGATCCACGGACGATCGAGCGGTGGTTTCCAGGCGTTGAGTCCGAAGGTGTGGGAGAGAACCGCTACCAGGATACCGTTCTTCTCCAGAAGCAGTGCCCGTCCCGCGTCATCGACGGTCTCGTTGATGCCGTGGAAGGCGATGTCGGAATCCCGAAGAGCGGTGGACGTAGCGAGGACTCCTTCCAAGCCGAAGTCCAGACTGTGATTGCAGGCGGCAGAGAGAAACGCGTACCGTCTTCCTTCGTAGCTGGTGAGTACGTTCATTGTACGCGAATCGATGCGTAATCGAGGGGCCGTCTTCCCGTCAAAGCGAGGCGTCTCGGAGGGCTCGTCGAGCACGACGCATTCGAGGTTAGCCATAGGCAGATCGACACCCAGAATTTGATCGGCAACGTGCCGGTACAATCCGGGGGAATCGACCAGGTACTCGTGATCCATGAGGTCGCCCACAGCAGATACCGACAGCTCCCGTGTCACCGTAAAGTCGTCCGGAACAGACCATTGGAACTGCTGCTGCGCTTCAAAGTAGGCCTCCAGGTGTGATCCGCGTTCCGGATGAATGACGTGGTGTTTCGCCTTGTGCAACCAGTAGAGGATGTCCCGGACCTTCATCTCCTCGTAGTCCCCGCTGGCGTGTATCGGGAAGCGCCATCTCCCTGTAGCTTCAATGAGCCGCAATACAGCGCCGTAGACGAAGGCCTGCCTGCGCGGCAGTTGTGCATACTCACGCGGTGTAAATGCTGTCGCCGGTGGTGCACTCATGAACGCCCTTCTCCTCTGCTCGATACCGCAGATTCTATTCCGAGCTTTTCTTCATAGTCCAGACGTAATCGTCTCCCCGCTGCAGGCGCAGAAGTCCTGTGTGGCCGGAGTGGTGTGTCCAGTGCCATTGCATGTGCGTAAGCGCTTCCCGCGGCGTGGCGAACGAAAACTCTTCACCCAGCGGTGAATCCGGCTCGGAAACGGCAATCAAGGGCCGGATTTCATAAAAGCGCAGCACCGACCGCGGTTCTCAAGCTTACGACGGTGCCTTCGACGGCCATTTGATTCGGGAAGCACCCCGGTAATGGCGAATGCTGCGCGATCAGGATCGAATCGCGGTGCCCCCCGATTTCGGTGGAATTGACAAATTCGTCCCCAGCGCCTACCGTAAAGATACGCAATGAAACCATTTGCACGCTCGCGCACCCATACCGTAATATCGCTTCTGGTCACCCTGGCGTTCGCCGGCGCGCCGCTCGCGGCGCAGGAACTCACCTTTGCTACCTACCCGTTTGGCGACGCCGCCACCATCTACCGCGCGTTCAGTCCAACTGTTGAGCACATCGCGGCCGAGCTTGGCACTCCCGTCCGCCTTGTCGTGACGCGGGATTACGCCGAACTCTCGGATCGACTGGTAGACGGTACGGTGGACCTGGCGTGGATCGGATCCGCCAACTACGTAAAAACGCGGGAGCGATTGCCGTCGGTCCGGTACATGGCGACGTATCTGGAGCGGAGCAACGCCGGCGGCCGGGTGCAGCCCTACTACCAGAGCGTTATCATTGCCCGGTCGGACTCACGCTACCGGACGCTCAGTGACCTCGAAGGCGGGCGTTTTGGCTTCACCAGTCCCGACTCCACCTCCGGCTACGCGTACCCCCGCATGATTCTGGCCGCTGCGGGCATCGTCCCTGAGGAGTATTTCCGCGGGGTCTTCTTTCTCGGGCAACACACCGACGTCATTGCCGCGCTGCGCGCGGGCTCGCTCGACGCCGGCGCCGTCTCCGACGGCACGTACCATAACGCGATTGGCGAGTACGGCGAGATCTTCACCGTTCTCGAGTGGTCGGAACCGATCCCACTCGACGCAATCGTCGCCGCCCCGCACCTTCCGCCGGAAACGGTCGCCGCCGTCCGCGATATCCTCGTGCAGCTTCCGGAGTCCCACCCCGCCGTCCAGGCGGTCGCGCGGGAGCTGGGGTGGCCCGCCGCCGGATTCGAAGTTCGATCCGACGGCTTCTACGACTCGGTTGAGACGGCGCTCGGTTACAGCGGCAGTCAATGAGACTCACCCTGCGCGTCGTCCTGGCGACGGTCCTGCCGTTTCTCCTCGTATTGGCGATCGTCGGCGTGCTTTTCCAGCAGCGCATCGCCGCCGAACGCGAGACGCTCGCCTGGAATGATGAGCAGGTCCGCAGCCTTATCGCCGAACGGCTTCGTGACGAGCGGGAGGCGCTTGCGACGGCCGGGGCCATCATGAGTGGCAGCCGCGAGACGGCCCGCGCCGTCGAAAGCCGTGATCTGGACGTATTGCGCGAGTGGGGCTCGCTCTTCCTGAGTTCGTCGGTCTCTCGTGTGATTTTTGTGGGCAGCGACGGATCGGTGCTCTTTCGCACCTCAGACCCGTACCGGTTTTCCGATTCCGCCGCCGAATGGACGCCCGTCGCCGAGGCGCAGGCCGGGGAGGCGCTCCGGGGATTTTACCGTCTGGACGGCGCGGTAGTACTGGCCGACGTGCGCTCGGTGCTCCGGTACGGCGAGATCCCCGTGGGCGTGGTGATCACCGCTGTCGATCTGGATCAATCCTTTCTCCGCAATCTCGTTGAGCGCACCGACGTCTCGATCACCCTGACTGTCGACGGGGAGACGTACCGCTCGAGCGAAACGACACGTGCGGTACGACGCGAGGTCGTCGTTCCCCTGCAATCGTCTCAGGGGAGCCTCCCCGGAGAGGCGAAAATCACCTTCTACCGCTCGCCCGAGATTGATGCGCTCGCCCGTCTCCGGACGCGGCTGCTCGTTCTCGTCGGGGTACTCCTCCTCGTGGTCGCCGCCGTCCTCACCTGGACGATCAATCGCTACCTCGTCCCGTACACGGTCCTCGTCAGTGAACTGCTGCGGGTGGTTGGCGGGGAGACGCCACGCGAGGCTGTAGGTGACCGGTTTGGCCGCGTCTTTTCCGATCGGCACCACGAAGTCACGATCATCGCCTCAACCGTCGCCGACTATCTCGCGACGATCGATCGGAATATGACCGAGCTCGAGCGCCTCTCCACGACCGACCAGCTCACCGGCCTCTTCAACCGCAGATCGATGGAGCAGACGCTTGGCGTTGAGGTGGGCCGGGCTGAGCGCTACGGTGAGCAGGGAGCAGTCCTCATCGCCGACATCGATCACTTCAAGACGATTAACGACAACCTCGGCCACCCGGAAGGAGACCGCGTGCTCCGCGAGGCGGCGCACATCCTCACCGATACGATCCGGTCAACAGACGCTGTAGCTCGGTGGGGTGGTGAGGAGTTTCTGATTCTGCTTCCCCGTGTCGACGCGGACGGGGCGGAGGCCACCGCGCACAAGATCCGCACCGCGTTCGAAGACGCGCAGCTCGTCCCGGCCGGGATCGGCGCGGGCGGCGAGCCGGTCGGAACCCTCAGCATCGGCGTCGCCTCATACCGCTCCGGCACCACCGTCGACACCGTCATCCGCGAGGCCGATGCCAACCTCTACCGCGCCAAGCAGCAGGGGCGCAACCGCGTCGTGTCGTCCATCTCGGACTCCTGAGCCTCGCGCTGCGGATGGGTGTCCGGGATGCGGGGAAGCACTCAACGGGGACAATACCCCCGTTCCAATTGTTACCAATTGAACCTGTCTGATCAGACGGTCGTATTCATCATGGGTACCTACGGCGTGTGAAGCCCTGTCTTCTTCTGCTTCACGGACCAGGAATTCGAGCCTACCGACGTCGGAGTCAACCCCAATCACCCGAAAGACCACCAATGATCCGTATAAGCATGTTGCGAGATGCCCCGATTGAACCACAACGCCCGGTCGGCCCTGGTGCCCGGAACGAACGCGAAGTTACAAAAAAATACAACAGTTTTGTTTGATGACGGTCCCGGTCAGCACGATAGGACCGGTCAAGAGACGCTCAACTGAGACAGTTTTCTCGGTTGAGCATAGCCCGTGAGTCACGCGATGGTCCTTCCTTAGGCACGGAAACCTTTGCCATTCCTCGGTGGGAAACCTACGAAAGTATCGCAGAGACGTTGAACATTCTTTCCGACCCGGAAGGCTGCAACAAACTGAAAATTGGTATAGTCCAGGCGCAGCAAGGGAAGCTGATTGCCTTCGAAGCGTTTGAAAGACGCTTCGATGTATAGGATCACGCTGACTGAGTTGGCGGCTCAGATGCCGAAATCCCTTGAGGCCACGGCCAGAAGTCAGATCATTAGGAAGATCGAACAACTAAAGGATGAGCCGGCGCTATTGGACAAGCCGCTGTCCGGACCATTGAAAAGGTTCAGGTCGATTTGTGCGGCCGGTCAACGGGCTCGGATTGTCTACCAAATTGAAGAAACTCAGGTTGTCGTGACTCGACGGCGCCGGGGCGATGGTGCCCCGGGCCAACCCTTGAAACTCGGCCGTATTCAGCAGTCAATGTATCCATCGCCCCAATACTCCCGGAATCGAGGAATCCATGACATCAATTGACCAGTTGGGCCTGGTCCCGGCCCTGCTCGAGGCAATCAGCCTGAGATGATACCGTTTCTCCTGACCGAAGAGCGGGACGTCACCGGACTCGCCCAGACGGGTACCGGCATGTGATAGCCGATGCTGCCGGCCCCCTCGGCAGAAATCAGGTTCTGGCGCGACTCTGGCCACGGGTTGCCAATACGAGGCCGATCAGCCCGGGCACGAGGTTGACCGGGTGGAGACCCAAAGCGATACCGGTAAGAATTGTGAGTATACTGACGACGAACAATGCGGCTGTGTCTTTCATAGCCACCCCCTTTCGATTATTGTTTATCGATAAAATATTACCTGTTTGCTGTCTTGTCAACGGGTTTCCGCGCGGATTGTGTATTTTTCGAAACGATGCCCTTGTTTCCCGACGGCCCGGATCGCTATCTTCAGGTGGTGAGCATTTTGAGCAGGAACCCATTCACCGGCGAGACCCTCGCCACCTTCGATGAACTCAGCGACGAGGCGGTCGAAATCCGCCTTCAGCGTGCCGCAGCCGCATTCCGACGGTTTCGGGAGACCTCCATGACCAGACGCGCCGCGTGGATGAAGAACACTGCGGCGATTCTTGACGATGAGGCGGAACGGATAGGTGCGTTGCTGACCGAGGAAATGGGAAAACCGGTCAACGCGGCGATCGCCGAGTCCCGTAAATGTGCCTGGGTGTGCCGATACTACGCCGAAAACGCGGAAACATTTCTCGCACCGGACCCGATCGAAACCGAAGCGCCCGGAAGCCGCGTGATCTATCAGCCCCTCGGGGTGCTCCTGGCGGTGATGCCATGGAACTTCCCCTTCTGGCAGTTCTTTCGCTTTGCCGCGCCGGCCCTCATGGCGGGTAACGCGGTCCTTCTCAAACACGCTTCCAACGTGCCCCGGTCTGCACTGGAACTCGAAGCGATCCTCCTCCGCGCCGGATTCCCCGAAGGGGTTATGCAGACACTCCTGATCGGTTCCGGCATGGTCGCCGGAGTGATCGCCGATGACCGCGTGGCAGCGGTAACCCTCACCGGCAGCACCGAGGCGGGACGTGCCGTTGCAGTTAACGCCGACGGGGCGATCAAGAAAAGCGTTCTCGATCTCGGTGGAAGTGTTCCCTTCATCGTGATGCCCTCCGCCGATCTTGACCGAGCCGTCTCGACGGCGGTCACCGCACGAACGATCAACAACGGGCAGTCGTGCATCGCCGCCAAGCGGTTTATCGTCCATCGCGATATTGCCGACGCCTTCCTCGAGCAGTTTGCGGTCCGAATGAAAGCTCTTCGCATCGGGGATCCCCGAGACGAAGCGACGCAGATCGGTCCCCTGGCGACTAAGGCGATGCGGGATGAAGTCGCCGGACAGGTACGCGACACAGTATCCGCTGGGGCGACGGTGCTCACCGGAGGCAACACGATCAACCGGGAGGGGTGGTTTTTCGAGCCCACCGTTCTGGTGGATATCCCCGAGGGGTCACCGGCCCACCGGGATGAAATCTTCGGTCCCGTTGCGTCGGTTTTCGTTGCGGAAAACGCGGAGGACGCGATTCGGATCGCGAATGACTCGCCGTTCGGTCTGGCCGCCGCGGTCTGGACCACCGATTCCGTCGAGGAAGCACTGTTCATCGACCAGCTCGAAACGGGTACGGTCGTGGTCAACCGGATGGTCGCCAGCGACCCGCGCCTTCCCTTTGGCGGGGTGAAAATCTCAGGCTACGGGAGAGAACTGGGGCCCCACGGGATTCGTGAGTTCGTGAACGGCAAGACGGTCGTCGCTGATACGTGAGGTGAGGCACCGGGAGTGGCGGACCTCTCATATGTCGCTTCTCGGGCTTGAAGACGTGGTTTAATGCAAACCGGGGGTCTCTGCTTTTGCGCTTTATAGAATTCGGGGTTTCCAAATGTGGCGATCGCGGATAGCTGACTATGCGGCCGCGTTGGGCTCTCCGTCTCCGACACAGGGCTCAGGGATGAGCCAAGACAAAATCAATAGTCTTTTCCTGACCCGAGAGGGGGAACTCCGGCGTCATAGCCCCAATCTTGACCAGGAACTCACCAATTCTTTCCTGGGAAATGTCGCTTTCCATTCCTTCTCCTTATCAGGTAGCTGCAATTTGCTATTGTTCAGAATACCGGCCTCAGGAAACAAAATCCACGGGCTGTTGTCATCTTCCGGAATTGCCTGGCTTTCGTTCTCCCACGCCCCCTTTGTAGGGGAGGTGTACAGATCTGGTCGCACGCTGACGCGTACGGCTCGCCAAGCTGATCAATGCGGGTCTTCAATGGCAATAGACTCCGCCTTCAGGTGAATGACCAGATACACGGCGGCGACGGCGGCGTAGACGACGGAGAGCACCACGTAAAACGTAATGTCGACGACGAGAAATCCGTACAGGATATTGAACCAGAAGTGGATCCAGATCGCGTTAAACAGGTTATCGCTGCGTTCCATGACCACGTTCATGATGATAACCAGCGCCGTCAAGACCACAACGTTGGCGAGGATGTACGGTATCAACTCGAAACCGGAAAAATCGGAGTCAATAAACCAGAGTACGGTGTGCCAGAACGCCCAGATCACGCCGAGCAGCACCGAACCGCGGATAAACCCGTAGCGGGAGTTGAGTTCCACGCGCAGGTAGCCGCGCCAGCCCGCCTCTTCGCCGGTCGGCCCGGAGAGGAGCGAGAGCACTACCGTGAGCGGTAACGAGTAGGCGCCGAGGTTGAAGAATGACGCGAAGGGGCGGTCGCCGATGCCGGCGACGATCCACACAGAGAGCAGCGTCCCCCCGATCACCGATGCGGCGCTCACGACGAGGAGCCTGACGCGCAATTTCCCGTGGAAGGTGTGACGCATAAACTCCCAGAAGCCGATGCCGGGGCGAAGTGACCCTATCATAAGCGCGAGGACGATCGTCGGGGACCAGGCGCACAGATTTGCCACCCAGCGCATCGTCAACGGCGAGACGTGAAGAACCATCGACGCCGTCCCGCCGAGACCGAGGACCATGACCCAGAACAACAGGTAGCTGAACCCGACATAGCGCCACATTGCGTCACCTCGTTTCCACTGCACCCCGGGCCTCCTTCTCGTGTGTCATGAGGTGATGCGGCGTGCGTTCCGCCAGCCAGGCGATCAACTGTTCCTCCCGCGTCCCAAGCGCCGCCTCCGTACCGTCGAACGGCCCCAGCAGAAACTCACCCGCGAGGCGTCCATCAAACAGGTAGAGCACCCGCTCGGTCCTTGCCGCGACGCCGGGATCGTGGGTGACGAGGATAATCGTCGTTCCGGCGCGATGGATTTCGTTCAGGAGCTCCATGATCTCCGCGGCGGCGGTGGAGTCGAGGGCGCCGGTCGGCTCGTCACCGAAAATGACCGCCGGATCGTGGATCAGCGCGAGGCAGATCCCGACGCGTTGCAGCTGTCCCCCCGACGCCTGGGTGATGTGACGATCCTCGAGATCGCTGATTCCCATCCGCCTCATGAGTTCACGCGCTTTTTCGGCAACCCGTCGGCGCGAGATCCGTGCGTCGGAAATTGCGGGGAGCACGACGTTGTCAAGGATGTCGAGGTGTCGCAACAGGGTGGGCTGCTGGAAGACAAAGCCCATCCGCTGGCGGCGAATGTCCGCAAGCTCGTTTTCCGAAAGGCGCGTCAGGTCGGTACCTTCAAAGGTCACCGTTCCGCTGTTTACGCGGTCCATCCCACTGAGCGCAAAGAGCAGGGTCGACTTGCCGGATCCGGACGGTCCCATCACCGCCACAAACTCGCCGGGAGAAATGCCGAGAGTCACGCCGTCGAGGACGTTGCGTTCGGTTGCTCCAAAGCTCCGTTTCACTGCTTCACACGCGACAACTGTGTCCACATTTTACTCCTTGATGTTCTCGTAAATGGTCACCGTCGCGACCTTCCTCGTGGCTGCAAGCGTACCGGCTATGGTGACGGCGACCATCGACAGCGGGCCAATGAAGTAGGAGAAGCCCACGTCGATGGTGAAGTCGAAGGATGAAGCGCCAAACCAGGCGATCGCCATCCGCGCCAACGCCTCGCCACTGGTGTTTGCAAGGAGCGTACCAAACAGGACGCCCAGTGTCGCAATCAGAATCGAACCGATGGCGTACTGGGTACGAATATCGGCGGTTGTATACCCCACCGCTTTCAGTACCGCGATCGGATACCGGTCTCTGGCGACGAGCATTCTCACAAAGAGAAGTGACACCAGCAAACTGATCGTCAGGGCCACCACGAAGGCGATCGACGATACCCTGCGAATGGATTCGATCGTGGTGCCGAAGGTCTGGCGGATGAACTCCTCGATGCCGGAGACCTTGGCAAAATCGAACCGGTCGGAATACGCCTGCACCTTGTGATCGACCACGGCCGAATCCACCAGTTCGGCGGCGACGACACTCCACATCACGTCCGCAAGCGATTCGTCGAAGACGGCTTTCGCGGTTCGCCCGCCGTTGGTGACATCCGAATAGATGCCGCACACCGTGAGCTCCCGCGGCCGCCCATCGATGACCACCGTGATCGCGTCTCCAACTTCCGTTCCCAGGGCATCCGCATTCAGGTGGGAGAGGGCAATTTCGTTCTGCGTGCGGGGGGATCGGCCTCGTGCGTAGGCGATCGGAAACACCGAATGGTCTCCCAGTTCCACCTTGAGACGCTCCTCCGACCCGTCGGCCCTGAGGACGGTGAAGTTTTTGGTCGTCAGGACGACATAGCGGGAAACCGCCTCGTCGTCGGCCATCGCGTCGGCGATCAGGCGTACCTTGCCCGGTACGTCGGTGGTCTGCTGAACGTCCAGCCGCAGGTCGTGCATACCCAGTCCCATGTAGGTGATGAACTCATCGGAGGAAATCGTATTCACCAGATTTCTCGGGACGACGACGAGAAAGACCGCCACTATCAGTACGGTCAGCATCGTGACGGACGTTTTCCAGCGGGAAAGAGCATCCTTGATTCCGAGAAGAGCATTCGCGGGAAGGTGCGTGCTCGTCCTGAGCCGGAAACGTCCTCCTCCCGACGGCGTGTCCTGGGAAACGCCATACCGAATCGCCTCCGCCGGCGAGATCCTTTGGAAACGGCGGAGGACACGATTCACGAACGCCATAATGACGGTACCCACGATAGACACGGCGAGCACCGCCACCAGAACAGTCATGACCGGGCGATCGGCATCACCCATATAGAGGCGGATGTTTTCGAGGACGAGCCCCTGTACGGCAAACGCCAGTACCAGACCGACCAGGCTGCCGACACCGGTGATGACGGCGTACTTGAGGAGATACGCCTTTTTCACGTCCGAAATACGAAGCCCGATCGCCTTCATCACGCCGATCTCGCGGTAGTCGTCTTCGATTTTGGCGAGAAGGGTGAAACGGATGCACAGCAACGCGACGGAAAGAACCAGTACGCTCAACAGCAGGATGAGAGCGATCGTGAGGCCATCGGACATTGCGTTCAGGGTTCGGAAGAGCGGAGCAATTATCGTGGGTCCGTTTGATTCCAGTCCCGCGGTGACGTACGCATTCTCCAGGACGCCGAGCACCGCCGGGTCCGCAACGCGAAACTCGATCAGGTACTCGACGTTTCCCAGCTGCCGGATCTCCGCGATGTCGGCCTCGCTTACCAGAAAGCGTTTCGACGACGACAGGAGCGAGTTCATCTGAGAGTCGCGGAGAAAGCCGGCGATCATCAGTTCCGTGTCCCCGATCTGCATCATCTCGCCGACCTGAGCGAAACCGGATTGGCGGTACGCAATCGGGACGTATACCTCACCGGCGGCTACCCGCAGAACGTTTCCATCGAGATCGAGGAGGAAGTCGAATCGTGGACTCTGGACAGAGAATCCGTTGTCCTGAACGCTGTCCGCCAACGACCGGTCGCCAACTCGGATCCGCGCGCCGTCGACGTTGAGGAACTCGAGTACCTGGTGGTCCACAATCTCCGGATGGTCGTCCACGAAGGACTCCAGCCGCGGCCGGTTGACCGTGCCCGAATGCATCTGCAGGAAGTGCGGCGTTCTCGCACCTTCCATCAGCGTGTCGATCGCCCCGGTCAGGTTTACGAACAGAAGCACCGCCAGGGAGATCAGCAACGCCGCCGCCGCGACAAACAGCGCGGTTGTAGCCGTCGCCGTCTTACTCCTCAACATGTCGTTACGGACTAATCGGAAGAGCATCTTTCTCCTTTACGGAACGCATTCGAATGATATGAAAACCTTGCGTCGAGCGCAAGCTCCAAGGTGTTTTCAAACCGTTGTACCATCCCTTTATCCTCCAAGTCGGAGGGCGATTTGCCGTTGCGTGGCCGGATGCGATAGACAATAATTGAGGGCAGACACAACGGTCACGACGGGTCTTGTACTCGGCGGGTGTAGCGATCCGAACGGCACCGCGATCGGAAAGTGAATCTGTCAACAGTGGTCCGAAGACCCAGCCCCGATACGTCCCTCCCGCAATGCATTGATCTTTGCATAGGCCGTCGTACATGTCTGTAGCCTCGTCGAACGAAGCGACCGCAACCACCGCGCCGACCAGATCTGCGTTGTGGAACCGAAAGGTTTCCGTGCTAATTGGTTTTTCATGGTATAAATAAAATAAAGAGAAAGATGGAGGTTTCTATGCGTACTCGACGAGCGAATGTGTTGGCCGTTTCGACAGTTCTTTTGATTCTCGCAGCGGGAACGGTAGTAGCTCAAACGGAACTGCAACCGGGGACGGTGGTCTTCGGGGAGTGGTTCGAGAATCAGTGGTATCGCGGTACGGTTCAGGAATCATGCCGCGGCGGGTTCATCATCCGGGCCGAAACGGGAGAAACCAAGTGTGTCTCCCTTAACAAGATCGTTCTGGATGTGGTTCCGGAGACGGGCCAGGTGACCCAGGGGGTTCCGGTACTTGCGGAATGGGCACCGGGACAGTTCTATCCCGGCGTCGTATCCGCCATCAGAGGCTCCTCCTACGACATACAGTACGATGACGGTGATCGATCAACCGTTCGACTGACTGGCCTCCGATTGCAGGGCAACCACGACGCGGAAGGCGCCACCGTCATAGCGGAAACTGAATCGAATACTCTGGAGCAGGCTATCACAATTCGCCGTGAGGGACGCGAATGGGCGGAAATCGAAGCAGATGGAACGGTAATGGTGCACGGCTCCTCGGTGGGCAGGATAACTGCGGGAGGCATGGTCTATCGCCGTGATCGCGTCGCGGGCCAGGTTGACTCCGACGGTCTCATCACGATCGACGACAGGCAGGTCGGTGAGATAGAAATGAACGGCCGTCTGTGGCGCGGAGGATCACCGATTGGCTCAGTCATCGTGAACGGAGATCTTTATCTCGGCGGATCCAAGTGGGCTGAATCAAACGTATCGTCTCTCGATTACTCAGACCAGAGAGTCCTGGCGGCGCTGGTTGCGTTCTTTGCCCCTGAGTTCGGGTTTGTCAGATGAGGTGATACGCCAAAAGCGCCATGCGGCACTGAGGTGGGTGACCCTTCCCTGAGAACGGACGAGTATCCTGGCGGCCCGGGTCATCCGGCGAGGCCGGATTTTCCATTATTCGCCGGTCTTCGCCTGGAACTACCCGTTGGTCAACGGTCAGACCTACGCATGCCCCATCCCAACGCATTCTGCCGTTTGTCTGTTGCAGATGGCGTATCAAAGATTTGAACAATGATTAGACCGGTTCCATTGATTATATGAACGTCGTGAAGTATCCATGGACCCAATACTCGATTCGTGGAGGCTGAGTAATGAGTGAGAACGCCGGCAAGGGATGGCCCGGTAAGAAACTCCTGAGAGAAAAGATCCGGGGTTCACTACGCCATCACGCGCAGGGCCACGGAAACAAGTAACAGACCGGTAAGAACACTCAGGCGCGCCGGGGTCAATCCGCGTATCGAGACACCTGATCCGATAACCCCGCCGACCACCACGACGCCCACGAGTAACCCCACGTTCGGCAATAGCGTGACCACATATTCATGGGATAGGCCGGAAACCTTACCCGTCAACGCGGCAACGGAATTGAAGAAAATAAAGCCGGCGCTCACGGCACTGACGTTGGCGGAAGACAGCCCTCTTTCGCGTTGCAGTATCGGAGAGAGCATGATACCGCCGCCGATTCCGACCAGGCCGGACACAAAGCCGATCAACGCTCCGGCGGCGACGATCCGCGCCATGGAACTGCGGCTCCGGACAAGCACGTCCGAGTTCAGAAGAAGCCTGTTGGTCTCTTCATCTGAAGCACGGCGGCGCCATGCATTCCCCTGATGTTCCGCACTCCACAGCGTCCGCCCACCTGAAAGCAGACTCATCACGCCCGCATACAAAAGCACCACCGCCAGAAGCGTCAAAAAGAGTGAACGCGATATTGGCACCCGTCCGCCGAGGTACGCTGCCGGGACCGATGCAACCAGAATCGCCGGAAGGACTCGTGTCGGAACCAAACCACGACGATACGAGCGAATCAATCCGGTACCGGATACGACGATGTTACAGGGCAGGCTGATCAGCGGGACAGAGCGTGCAGGAAGACCCGTCTCAACGAGGATCGCTGAGTAGGTTGATCCTCCACCGAATCCAGCGGAGCTGTATAGAATCGCCGTGAAGAAAAACGCCGCTATCAGGGCGGTCAGAGCTCCCGTCGAGGCCAACACGCCTAACCTCGAATCCGCGACCGAAGCGCGGCGAAACCGCCCGCTACGTCCGAGACGGCGGGAAATCCGGCGGACTCCATCATCTCCCGAGCAAGCGCACTGCGAACGCCGTGTTCACATATCAAGACATAGTGGATCTCTCGTTCGCGTCGGTCCAGGGAATCGAGGAACCGGTCCATCGGGACTCGCTCGCGGAGGGGAACCAGTGTCGCGTCAAGCGGCAGCTCCTCTTCGGGTTCCCTGATGTCCACAATGGTGGCGGGAAACCGGCTGTCATCGGCGGTTGCGGACGGGCGTGTACCGGTCAATGTGACTTCAGGCGCGACGTCGGCGACGTCGGACGGTACCGCACCGGATTCAATCATGCAGGCGCAGCCGTCACGGGCAGGCCACGAGAACGCCGAAACCGAGAATGATGCAAGATCAATATTGCAGGTCGTCGCGGTCTCCGGCGGGTCCATTTTGAGAAGCAACCGGAGCGCGACCGTCGCCTGCCACGCCCCGATAACACCGGCGGCGGCCCCCAGGATTCCGTCGGCGGCACAACTGCCGGTGCAACCGTCTGGAGGAGCCTGCGGATACAGACACCGCAGACACGGTGCGGGCGCTTCCGAAAATCGGTACGTCGTAAGCTGGCCGGAGAACCCGGAGACCGCTCCGGACACGAGGTCGATACCACCGCGACGGGCCGCGTCATGAACGGTGAATCGACTGGAGAATCTGTCGGTGCAGTCCAGGATCAGATTCACGTCCGGCGGTAGCTCAGCCGCCGCGGTGAAGTGCTCGGTGATCGCCGTGATCTCGATGCCTCGTTCGTGGTAACTGACCCGTTCGCGAACGACCTCGGCCTTGGCGCGGCCAACATCATCGCGGGTGTAGATCGTCTGGCGGTGGAGATTGTGGATAGCAACCGTGTCCTGATCGTAGACGGTCATACGCCCCACCCCGGCGCGGGCGAGGTAGGTCACAACCGGGCATCCGAGAGCACCAAGGCCGATCACCGCCACGTGCGCATGCAACAGTCGCCGTTGACCGGCAAGACCGACCCCGGGGAGCCGCATCTGCCGTTCAAACTGTTTCAGATCATCGTGTGTCAGGCTGTGACGTGCCGGCAACCCATTCATCGGTACCATCCTCATACCACTCGTGCTTCCATATCGGAACCGTCTGTTTGATTTCATCAATGATCGCCCGGCACGCGGTAAACGCGGCTTCACGGTGGGCAGCTCCGGTGTACACCCACACGGCCATCTCGCCGATCGGCACCGGACCAACGCGATGAATGGCGATCGCCACCGGGATTCGGAATCGATGAGCCACATCTGAAACGATGCGTAAACCTTCGTGTTCCGCAAGCTCTCGGTAGACGCTGTACTCCAGTGCCGCAACCCCACGTCCTCCGTGGTGATTCCGAACTCGCCCCTCAATCGCCACGAACCCGCCGAGCTCCGCGTGGCGGCGGGAGATCATGTGCGCCGCCGACGTCGCCGACGCCTCGATTGGAGTATCAATGATCCGGAACTGCATATCCTGAAATTCGGTCATATGATCATCCTCCGGAGACCGGGGGTATGAATACCACCTCATCACCATCGGTGAGAGGCGCATCCCACGGAATGTACCGGCCGTTGACCGCCGCCCGCACAATCGACGCCTCGATACCAAACCGGTACCGCTGATCCTCCTGCGCGTAGATGGCCGCCGGGGTTGCCGTGGCCACCTCGATCGACACGTCGTCGACCTCGCGCCCGGCCCGCTCTCGGAGAACGGCAAAATATCGAACTCGTACTGTCATAACAATTCCTCTCTTACACCTTCGACCGCGGCGCCGCGTAATTACCCGCCCATCCGGTACATCTCAACCCGTTCTTCTCGGCGGCTCCCGGGAAGAGATTTCTCCTCGGCACGACGTTCGGAATACCGGTCTTCACGAATTCCCCAAAAGCGTCGGACAGCAGTGTCCAATTGCAGGTTGCGCGTCTCATCGTCCTGGTCCGGATCACGCAGGATCGATCTGAGATCGAGGCCGATGCCCGAAAACAGACACCGAAAGAGCTTGCCGTCCGCCGATAGGCGCAGACGAGTGCAGGAACCGCAGAACGGCTGGGTCATGCTCGAGACGAAACCGACGCGTCCGGTCCCGTCGCGATATGCGTAGGTTTCCGCTACTTCACCGTAATACGCCGGCTCGTTCGCTACCAGGGGATATCGCGCGTGGATCGTATCCCGCACCTCGCGATTTGGAACGAGGAGCGATCGGTTGTACTCATTGCGGCGACCGACATCCATGTACTCGATAAACCGCATTTCCACGCCCTCACGACGGCCAAACTCCGCCATTTCCAGAATTTCGCCGTCGTTGATTCCGCGTTGAACAACCATGTTCACTTTAACCGGATCCATTCCCACATCTCGGGCAGTACGAATGCCCGCAAGAACCCGATTCAGCCCCCCGCCACGACCAACGATACGATCAAACGTGTCGGGATCGATGCTGTCGAGACTCACCGTAACCCGTTCCAGCCCTGCGTCTCGCAGACGTTGGGCGACCGTGGCCAGGTGATATCCGTTCGTTATCAACCCGATGTCGTCGATCCCGGGGATCTCGCGGAGTGAACGCACCAGGGTGTGAACGCCCGGTCTCAACAACGGTTCACCGCCGGTGATTTTCACTTTCTGAACGCCCATCGCCGCCGCGTGTCGCACCACGTTCTCGATCTCGTCAAACGATAGCAGGTTGCGGGGGTTGAGGAACGGGTGCCCCTCACCAAACAGTTCCTCCGGCATGCAGTACGTACAGCGGAAGTTGCACTCATCTGTCAGGGAAACACGAAGGTCGCGCAAGGGTCGACCGAGTCGGTCCGTGACCGCAACCCCGGTTCCGCTTGATGATGACTTGCCGTGTTGTCGTACGATCGACTCCATCGGAGCCTCCTTGTTTTTGAGTGTAATCGAAACGACCCGCCCTGTCGGTAACAAATGTTACAATTTCGGTAATAATTACCGAAACAGGTTTCGCATTCAACACCGGTGGTTTGAGTGGTATACTACCGGCCGTGAAACGAGACGTTCTGGAAACCATCCACACGCTTATCACCGATGAACACCGCGGTGGCGTGGCGACCGTAATTGCGGTGCGCGGGTCGGCGTCCGCCCGGGTCGGTTCAAAAGCTGTGTTTGACGCCACAGGGAAAAACCTCGCGGGCTGGGTCGGCGGGGGCTGCGCCGAGACGTATGTCGGTGAAAACGTTGTGGCGGCGTTGGAAGATCGTGCGCCGCGAATCGTACATGTCGATCTTGACGACGAAATCTTTGGACTCGGGATCGTTTGTGGTGGAACGATGGATGTGTTTGTGGAGCCGCTCCTGCCGCCCCGGCAGTTATCGCTTCCGCGGCTCGATCCGATGGAGTACGAGACGGAACTACGTTTCCTGGCGGAATCCCTGGGTTTCAAAGCGGCGTTTGATGGGGCGACCAAAACGGTAAACGGTCTGGCGGATCTGTACCTGGTCCTGGCCGGTGCGATCGCGGTATCCCGGGGGCAGCAAATGGTATCGCTCCGCCGGGTGAAACAGCTTCCCGTCCACTTCGTTGAAGGACCGCGGAGACGTCCCGACAGCGTCCTGCTCGTCGGGCAAACACGCATTACCGAGACACTCGCGCGCCTTGTCACCCCACGTGGGGTACCGAGTAAG
>JAQIBO010000006.1 GCA_027859055.1 Spirochaeta sp. | reverse complement strand
TTTCCGTACCGGGGAAATCCCCGTCCTTTCAGCCGGAACGTCGTTCCGCTCTGTGTTCCCGGCGGAATCTTGAGCTTGAACGTTCCGGACAGCGCGTGGACATCGAGATCTCCGCCGAGCATTGCGGTGTAGACGTTCACCGGTACGTCCGTAAACAGATCGTTACCCTGTCGCCGGTACTCGGGGTGCATCGCCACATCCACCGTTATGTACAGGTCCCCTGCGGGAGCCCCCTGTGATCCGGCGCCGCCTTTGCCGGTAAGCTTTATCGTCTGTCCGTCTTTTATTCCCGGGTTCAGGGTAATCCGCATCTTCTTCCCGTCTACCGAAATGATGCGTGTACATCCGGAATACGCCTCTTCAAGGGAAATCGTGATGCTTGCGGCCAGGTCCTGCCCCTTGAAGGCGAACTCTCCACCGCTGAACCCACGGTGCTGTTGCGATTCACCACCGGAGAAGCCACCACCGGAAAAGCCACCGCCGGCGCCCCCGAATATGTTCTTGAAAAAATCAGAGAACGCGTCGCCTTCGCCGCCGAACATATCCTGCCAGTCCCCGCCGGATCCACTGTAGTAGTAGCTTTGTCCACCCCCGGGGGTGGCTCCACCGGCGGCGTACCTGGACCAGTCAAACCCCTGGGCTCCACCGGTGCCGGTACTCTGATATCGCTGCCAGTCGGCACCGAGTTCATCGTATTTCTTCCGGTTTTCGTCGTTGCTCAACACCTCGTACGCTTCGCTGATTTCCGCAAATTTCTGAGCCGTTTCTTCGTCGTTTGGATTCGCGTCGGGATGGTATGTGCGCGCCAGTTTCCGGTACGCCTTCTTTATCTCGTCCTTCGACGCGTTTTTGTCGACACCGAGTGTCTTGTAGTAATCTTTATATTCCATAGTGCGCAGGAAACCTCATTGATCGAAAACGCTGTGTTACGCTATGTAAAATTACGACCGAGGACGGCTTGCCGTCAATTGGCGCTTGATTCAACAAAAAACGACTAGCATGGCATGGCGCCGCTGGGGCTTTTCACCGCGCTTTCGCCGTCTTTTTGGCTTGTCTCCTTTGTCAGATGCGCCCAAGTGACCAGGCCTATGCTGGTAAAAACCAGAGCGAAGCCTGCCAGATGGATGGGATGAAATTTGTCCCCAAGCCAGACATACGAAAGGATCAGAGCGGAAGCCGGCATTGCGCTCATGTAGCCTGATGCCGTGCTTGGGCGGACCTGGCGCAGGCCTTGGAACCAGATCAGTGTTCCAATGGCCAGCGGTCCCATGCCCCACACAACTACGGCAATCCACTCGTTGAGGGTGGGAATGGTAAAATCAAAAGACGCGGCCTGATAGAGCCCTGGCCCCGCAAACAGTAGTGTTGCTGTCCATGTGATGAGTGGCAGAACCAACGTGGGACGTAGATCATTCATAACCCGCTTGCCCAACATTGAATACAAAGTTTGACTGGCCACAGCCCCGAATACCAGCAGACTGCCCAGCACCAGGTTCAAACCCGAGGATTGGATTGATTTCCCCGAGATATTTATGACAAGTACTCCACTTACAGCCAGGCCTATGGCCAAAAGCTTGCGCCAACCCAAGTGATCGTTCATGAACAGTACAGCTGCAAGGGCCATTGCTGCGGGGCTTAGACTCATTACCACCGAACCTACCACTCCGTTCACTCGATGCATGCCATTGAGCAGAAAAATGGTGAACGCAACAATGCCTACGCCTCCGATAACAGCTATTTCAATCCAGTCCCTTTTAGAAATCTCGGGTAAACGTCTGCGATGGACGATCAGAAATGGAGTCAGGGCCAGTGAGGCGATCAGAAGGCGCAAAAACGGCCCCAGAAACATGGGAAACGCGTCGGAGACGACCTTGGCCGAGGGTGTGCCTGTTCCAAACAGGGCCATACCGAAAAAGAGCTGCGCATATATTACCAGTGTTCGTCTTAGCTTGCCGTCCGCCATGAAACATCCTTATCTGCACCGTGGTGTTTATAATGATAGGAAGAGTAAACGACGAATGCAATAGACTTCACCCGTACCAAATGTGTCACGGCACTTGTCGAGCAATTGGAGGGCCCGCTGCGGTTCGAAACGGACGACGGAACTCGCGTTATCGTGAAATTCGGTCCGGACAGTTCCGAGTTGTGATCGTATCTGGACCGCCTGCGCGCAGTAACGATTGCAGAGCCTCCATATTCTCTTGACGACACGCGAATTCAGCGCGACCTTCATACAGGAGGGGTAGATTATCGCTTTTTCCGACATAGCAGCTCCAGATCCGCGTCAAAATCGGTTGCTCTCGGTTCTCCCGGAGGATGTGTATCAGAGGATTGTGGCACAGCTTGAACCGTTTCCTCTTACTCTTGGTGAGGTGCTTTATGAGTCCGGTGGTCAGCTTGAATGGGTCTACTTCCCGACAACGGCCATAGTATCCCTTCTCTATGTTATGGAAAACGGATCTTCCGCGGAAATCGCCGTAGTAGGTAAAGAAGGCATCGTCGGTATTGCGCTGTTCATGGGCGGTGATACAATGCCCAACCGCGCAGTGGTCCAGAGCGAAGGGAACGCGTATCGTCTGCCAGGTCACATACTCCGGCAGGAGTTTGACCGGTCCGGCCCGCTGCAGCACCTTTTGCTGCGCTACACGCTGGCGTTGCTTACCCAGATGGCGCAGACAGCGGTATGTAATCGCCACCACACGGTGGATCAGCAGCTCTGCCGGTGGCTCCTTTTGAGCCTTGACCGGCTACCCTCCAACGAGTTGAGCATGACCCAGGAGCTGATCGCCAACATGCTTGGCGTACGCCGGGAAGGCGTCACCGAGGCGGCGGGAAAGCTCCAGCAGGCGGGGCTGATCCACTACAGCCGCGGAAAGATCACCGTCATAGACCGTCCCGGCCTTGAGGCGCGGGTGTGTGAGTGTTACGAGGTTGTCAGGACCGAGTTTCGGCGGCTCTTGCCGGACACGCCGGAAGTCTGAGCCGCCTGACCCGCAGCTTGCCACCGGCCGTACCGAATTGCTGCATCAACGGCGTCGCAAGCGCGGGCAATTGTAGTATATTTGGAAGGTACGGAGGATGAAATGAGCACTACCAAAATTGTCGGTATCGTATTAATAGTGGTCGGAGCTGGTTTACTCTTGTTTGGGTATCAGTCTTCGCAAGCGGTGGGAGATCAGATAGCGGAGGCGTTCACCGGCCGGTTCAACGATATGACTATGTGGTACCTGATCGGCGGAGCTGCGGCTGTGGTGGCCGGCGTTTTTCTTGCTTTTTTCAAAAAGCGATAGTATCGATCAGTTGAATAACGGCGCTGCCGGAAAAATCGGTCCGGACCGCCCCGAAGGATGAACACGTGGACATGCCACGGATTCCCGCCTATGCTTCCCTGTTATGGAAAGACAACCAGCCGATGCGGGCCTGCCGTTTCTTCAGCAGCTGGCCAACGTTGCCCGCTACGATGCCGGGCGGGTCATTATTCTCGATCGTCGGGTGTACCCGTCCCGGATCGAATACGTAACCTGCTCTGATTATCACGCCGTAGGCGAAGCGATCGCGACGATGGTAACTCAGAGCTACGGACCCTGGGTCGCTGCGTCATATGGCATGGTTAGCGCCGTCCGCAACGCGGCACGGTTGTCGTCAGCAGGAGCCCGAAGTGAACTCACCCGGGCGGCAGACGTTCTCTCCCACGCGCGTCCGACAACCTCGACCGGTATGGCGCGGTCGATCAATAGAATCCTCAAATTCGCCCTGGAGCGGCTCGCAGAGGAAAGCGAACATCTGGAACGGGACACACTGGAGTTTGTGGAGGAGAGCCTGCACGCACGGTATCGGGAGGACAGGGCGATCTGCTCCAACGCTGTAGATCTTCTCCCGGACCCGGCAACCGTCCTGACCCAGTGTTACGCGGAAACCCTGATCGGCTTTCTGCTCCTCGTCTCTCAAGAACGGGGTAAGAAGATATCTCTCATCTGTCCCGAGACTCGGCCCTATCTCCAGGGCGCGCGGCTCACCGCAAGTGTCTCTCAGGACCTCGGCGTGCCCACCGCCACGGAGTTCCCTTTTACGTCGTCCGAAATCCTTCTCCCGAGAACCCCTCCATTGCGACCGTAGAAATCGAGGAGCGCAACCCGGAAGAATCTCTCTACGCGATGGACGTCCGAACCGCGCCGGAGGGAGTGTCGGGGTACTACCCGGCTTTCGATATCACCCCGCCGCACCTGGTGAGCGCGATTTGTACCAGCGAAGGGGTTTTCTCTCCGTACGATTTGCATCGCACATTCGGGTATCACGCAAAATAGCGCGCCCGTCGCGTAGATGTCCGGTAGCGGGGTAACGCGTTTCGCCTCCTTCGGTGTTGTAATGAACAGGGAGACGAACGAAGATGAAACAACAACGTGGCCATCGGTTGATGCTTGCCGTCGTCATGATTCTTTTTGGAGGGCTGCACGTACACGCCCATGTCGGCGGGCAGATCATCGGATTCACCGCGGCACCACTGGCGGAAGATCCAGACTCGATAGATGACATTCCCCGACAATACGGACATACGGGTAACGACGATCTCTTTGGAGGGATCGAGGGAGAACTCTGGTTTGACAAGCTGGGCATCGGCATGCGCCATGCCGGACGTTTTTTCGTTACTTCTGTAGCGGTGCTGGACGAACGCACGGAAGAAACCGTCGTCCGCGACCGTGACGCGTGGTGGTACGACGGCCGGAGCGACATTTTCGCGACGTATCATCTCTTCGGTGGGGGCAGCTTTATCGATCCGTATCTCCGCTACGGCGCAGGGGTTGCTACCCGCCATTTGAACGCCCGCAGCTTCGGCTACGACGCGGACCGCGCCGTGTGGACAACCGAAGAAGCGGTTCCCGACGATGATGACACGGATGAATGGGACGATTATGATCGACTGGAAAGTGCCGGTATGTACCAATACGTTGGTGCCGGCGCGCAACTCAACCTGGCCGGGCTCGTTCTGGGAGCCGGAGTGAACTACAACGTAATCTTCCAGCGATTCGATTCCGGCCCATACGATGTGGAAACACTTCCGGCTCACCGGTTTGAAGCCCGGATATACGGCGGAGTTGCGTTTTGAAGACGTCAGTTGTGAAGGGGAAGTGGTGTTGTGGCGTTAGACGTAGAACAGTATTACCGGAAATACGGACCAATGGTTATGCGACGGTGCAGACAGTTGTTGCGTGACGAAGATGAAGCGGCCGACGCGATGCAGGATACCTTTGTGCGTCTGATCCGGTACAGCGATCGACTTGAGGAAAAGGGAGCGTCCAGCCTCCTGTACACGATGGCGACAAACGTCTGTTTAAACCGCATTCGGGCGGCCAAACGGGACCAGAGCGATACGGCGGGGGACGTCCTGGAGGAGATCGCGGCGGTGGACGACCATGCGGACGCGGTTCTGGCCGGGCACTTTCTTGACCGTCTGTTTGGTGGCCAAAAGGCGGATACCCGGACGATGGCGGTATGTCACTACGTGGACGGCATGACCCTGGAACAAACCGCGAATGTATGCGGATTGTCCATCTCCGGGGTCCGCAAGCGATTGCGGACGTTACGGCGCAGCGGCCTTGCCCTGAAGGAGGCGTAACATGAAACGAGCTATCCCTGAATTTTTCCTGGAACAGTATAGAATTGGTGAAGCCTCCCCGGAAGTGGTGCAGCTCATAGAATCTGATACGGACGCGCTTACCCGCGTTGCCGAGCTGGACGCGGAGAGTGAGGAGCTGCTGCGCACCTACCCGCCGGGCTGGTTAGCCGACCGCGTGGCGGAACGAGTTCCAAAAAAGACCCGCCCGGCGGCGACGATCCGGCACGCTGTGCGCGGAAGAGGCCTGTTCCTGACCCCGGTGGCGGCTCTCGTAGTTCTGGGCGCATTGTTGATTCCGCGGCTCCTCACCGACGGGGCCACCCCGGAAGAGTTGGCCCGAGGGGAGCGGCTGAAAGGTATCGAGTCGGAGCTCTTCCTGTATCGCAGCGGCGAGGACGGAGCGATAGAACCCCTGTCGGACGGAAGCACCGCTCAGGCCGGCGACCGGCTGCAGATTACCTATCGGGCGGTTGGCGCCTCCCATGGGGTCATTTTCTCTGTGGACGGCCGGGGCCTGGTGACGCTCCACTATCCCGAAACTCCCTATGAATCCCCGGAACTGACCACCGACGGTGAGGTGGCGCTTCCGTACGCCTACGTGCTGGACGACGCGCCCGCATTTGAACAGTTCTACCTGGCGACGTTTCCCGGACCGGTCGATGTCATGGATCTGGTTTCCCGCGTCGGTGCCGACGTGGGCGAGTACCACCGGGAGAACGGAGACGTATCCGTTGCCGTGGTTGACGCGGCGGTGGAACGGGCCGTTTCCGAGCTGTCCGGGGACGGCGGGCTCCAGGCGTTGACGGTGTATAAGCGGGAGGGCGCGTGACAGCCTACGGCGCCCGACGGGCAGTGCTGACACTGACTCTATTTCTGTGTGTGCTGATGCTCGTATCCGGTCAGGATGCGGGGGTGCGGCGGTTTGCCCTGTTCGTCGGTGCCAACGACGGTGGTGATGACCGGGTGACACTAAGATACGCCGTTTCCGACGCCGCGAGAGTTGCGGACGTGATGTTCAACGTGGGTGGGGTTCAACCGCGAGATGCGCGGTTGTTGCGGGATCCCGACGGTGCAACGATCGATCGGACGGTAGAGTGGATTGCCCGCGAAACCGCCCAGGCGACAGAAGACGTCCGGCGGGTGGAGTTTCTCTTTTACTACTCCGGCCACAGTGACGAGCAGGGGCTGCTTCTGGGAAACGAACGGTATGAGTATCGCGAACTGCGTCGGGCGATCGAATCGGTCCAGGCGGACGTGACGGTGGCCCTGCTGGACAGCTGCTCCTCCGGTAGCTTCACCCGTCTCAAAGGCGGATACCGGGGACAACCCTTTCTTATTCACGACACGGCCGACATGACCGGGTACGCCTTTCTCACCTCCAGTTCCGACAACGAAGCGTCTCAGGAGTCCGACGAAATCGGGGCGTCATTCTTTACTCACTACCTTGCTTCCGGTTTGCTCGGTGCCGCCGATACGACCCGGGACGGCAGGGTTACGCTGAACGAAGCGTACCAGTACGCGTTTACCGAAACCCTTGCCCGAACGACGGGCACCTTCGCCGGGCCGCAACATCCGGCCTACGAGATACAGCTGACCGGTGCGGGTGATTTAATACTGACCGACCTGGCCCAGGCCAACTCCGGGATTCGACTGGAGCCGCAGGTTTCCGGACGGGTGTACATCCGGGAAGATGACCGGGGCCGGATCATGGCGGAGTTTGAGAAATATCGGGGAGACACGTTGGAAATTGCGGTTCCCGCGGGGCGTTACCGGGTTGAGCTTCGTAATTCCGACGGCATGGCGGTGACGCCGGTCACGGCCGTTTCCGGTGGTCCCACCGTGGTGGCGGCGACCGACTTCTCTTCCATGCGCCTGGAACGGAACCGGATTCGGGGCGGCGGGCCCGACGAGGATGGATCGCTCGCACGAATCAGGGACACCACCGTGGATGCTGTGGATACGGTGGGCCGCGTAGCGGCGGCCGCGTTTACCGGTGGGGACCCGGGAAGTCCCCACTTTGTGTCCGCGGACCGTTCTACTCTGGTACGGGAACCTCTGGTGATCGACGTACTGCCGGGAACCCGCCTGGTACCAGGGGAATCGGTGCCGGAGGGTGAAAGCGTGCACCATCTGGTGTTCGGTATTCTTGCGGCGGAATCAGGTTACACCGACGGATTGATGCTCTCAATGGGAATGAACATCGGAACCGGCGTCACCCGCGGCATTGAAGCCAGCTATCTGGGCAATATCCGCCGGGGCCGGGTGCACGGCGTTCAGCAGGGCACGGTTTTCAACATCCATTCCGGAGAGATCCGCGGCGTACAGGGTTCGTCCGTCTTCAATATTACCGATGGAAACGTTTGGGGCGTCCAGGGAGCCGGTGTGTTTAACGTTGTTGACGGCGAAATTCGCGGGATCCAGGGAAGCGGCTTTGCCTCCATCGCCGGGTACGCAGTGCGCGGCGTCCAGTGGGGCGGGGCGTTTGCCGCCAGCCCGCGCGTTCGGGGGGTGCAGGCCGCGGGGGTGACCGTGGCTCGCGACGTACGAGGGGCCCAGCTCGGCGCGGTCAACGTAGCCGACAGCGTCCGGGGCGCGCAGATCGGGGTGATCAATCTGGCAAACGAGGTGGACGGAATTACTCTGGGGGTCCTCAACCTGATCCGATTCGGCATTCACGACGTCTCACTGACGCTGGATGACCGTGGGGGTTCATGGCTGGCGTTTCAGCACGGGACGAACGGTCTGTACACCATATATCAATTTGGATTGCGGCAGGGAAACCTCGAGTCCAATTCCGTGGAGGTCAGTTCCGCCGCCGGGCTGGGAACACGGATATGGAGCGGTACCATATATCTGGACGCCGATATGTCCGCCATGGTGCAGGGACCCCGTCCCCAGGTATTTCCAAGCTTTCGCCTCAGCGGTGGCCTCCGGCTGGGACGACGATTTGCCCTGGTCGGCGGGGTGCGTTTTGACGGACTCCTCCGTTTTAACGGGCAAGAGCGCGCCGGCACCCATTCCGGCGGAAGCTTCACGGTGTTCGGCGACGGGGTAGAAGTATTCCCCCACGTTTTCGGAGGTATCAAGATATGAAATGGAACAGATCTCGGGTGCTTCTCATCCTGTTTGCCCTCGTCGGGGTGCTTCCCGTAATCGCCGGCGGATCACCGGAAGAGACGGTCCTGCGCTACCACGACGTCCACGCGGTAAAAATCAACGCGGCACTGTTCGACGTGGAGATTCGGGGCGGCGGAAACGACGTCACCGTCGATGTGCAGGACATTCCCCAGGGTTTCAACGTCCGCAACTCTGCCCGGCGGGGAGTCGCCACCGTGGACATCCAGGGTCGTAACATCTGGTTATCCCGGCGTACCGGGCACCCCCGTATCGTCGTCACCGCTCCCACCGGACTGGATCTGGATGTGGAAACCGCGTCTGGCAGAATAACCGTTTCGGATATGCGTGGTGTACTGCGGTTCCGGACCACCAGCGGCGATATACAGGGCACTTCCCTGGGCGGCGGGGTTACCGCCCGGACCGCCTCGGGCCGTGTGGAATTGACGGAGGTGGTTGGTACCGTGCAGATACGTACCGCAAGCGGGGGAGCGGAAATCAGAGACAGCCGCGGAGCCTTCGATATCTCCACGGCGTCCGGGAGCATCACCGCCCGTTCACTGGAACTGACCTCCGTATTCCGCGGGGAAAGCGCCAGCGGTTCTATTCAACTTGGCCTGCGGAACGATTTACAGGATGTGCGATACCACCTGGATAGCTCCTCGGGCAGAGTAGAGTACGGCGAGGTATCGGGAACCGGGGAGCTGAGCCGCGGCAGTGGCCGCTTTGAAGTCGACCTCAAAAGCGCATCCGGAAGTATCGTGGTAACCCAGGACTAATGTGTTCCGTCCGGATATTCCACAGACGTCAGGGTGAGTCCCCAGGCGGGCGCGGGCGCCGGAGCCCGGGACCGGTCGCCCGACGCAAGGATAGCGTGCAGGGTGTCCGCCGTCAGCGCGCCCTCACCGCTCAGGACCAGCGCCCCGACCATGACGCGCACCTGGCGCCAGAGGAAACTGGTGCCGCAAATGTGAATGTCCACCGGGCGGTGCTCAGACTGCGGCGACGATGACTCGCGACGGCTGATATCGATTGATATGACAGATCGCACGGTGTTGGCCCGCTTCTTGTCGGCGGTAAATGCGGCGAAGTCGTGTTCGCCGATAAAGACGCGCGCCGCCGTTTCCATCGCGGGGAGATCCAGGTCGCCGGGGTGGCGCCACGCCAGGCCGTGGAGAAAGGGATTGCCAACGGGGCCGTCAACAACGGTGTAGCGGTAGGTTCGTGCAACGGCGTGGTAGCGGGCGTGAAAACGATCATCCGCACGCTCCACTGAGCGAACCGCCACATCGTCAGGAAGGTACCGATTGACCAGGTGAAGCAGCCGCACCCGGTCCACTCCCCGGGGAACGACGACGCTTGCCACCTGGCCTTCGGCGTGAACCCCTGCATCCGTCCGGCCCGCGCCGTCCACGCGAATCCCGGGGCTCTCCGGCAGCGCCCGCTCGAGCGCCGCAATGAGGGCATCCTGTACGGTTCTCCCGTTGCCCTTCTGCCATCCCTTGAACCTGGCTCCGTTGTAGGCGATCGTCAGTTTCAGCCGCTGTTCCTCCGGTGAGGTGGTTGCGGGGCGCTTCATATCTTCATCCGTCATTCACCCACATCAAATACGGTTCGGAATACCGGCGTTGGGCGTATCATGACGGTCAGGCCTGTCCGCCGGACCGCAACCAGACCGAGGGGTACGCAGAGGTGGTGGCCGAATTGCGCGTCCATGTGGAACCGGCCCCAGTACGCTGCCCGGGCGGCGTCTTCCTCCGATTCGCCGGTAAGGCCGGGGTGGGCGCCGAGAAAGACGTCAACGAGGCGGTCCGCGTTTACCCAGCCGTCCGCGTCGGCCCCCTCGCTTCGGGAGAGCTTCTCAAGAGCGTACAACAGAAATCCGGCGGATTCGCGGAGATAGGGCAATGGCGATCCGTACCGCGGCATGTCCCAGGGAACGTCCTCAAAGAGGGCCTGCGCCAGGCGGTGGTAGAGTGGGGCAACCGGCGCCTCCTTCGAGGCAAACGCGTCCGCCACGTCGGGGTTAACGGAAAACGCGTTTTCCTTGAGGCGCAGCACTTTGGCGGTCTCGAGAATTGTCCGATAATGGTGAAACACCACCGCATCGAGTTCCTTTCGTGCCGGAGGTGGGGTGTAGTCGCCGTGAGAGGATAACTCCCAATCCGAGTCCAACGAGTCGTCCGGCCCGGTGAAG
Organism: Spirochaeta sp.; assembly: GCA_027859055.1. Taxonomy (GTDB): domain Bacteria; phylum Spirochaetota; class Spirochaetia; order DSM-27196; family Alkalispirochaetaceae; genus Alkalispirochaeta. The sequence goes on along the minus strand of JAQIBO010000006.1, from coordinate 658 downwards.
TACCGGGGCACAATCTCGTTATCGAGGGCGTCGCGGACCGTCTTGGGGGACACGTACCCGGCACCGGTGGCTGGAAGTTTGCCCTGTTCAACTACCCAGCGGGCAAACCGGACGATTGGTGTTGCCGCAAGGAGCGCTTCCTCTTCCGGCGGCAGCGAAGCGGTGAGGAGCTCCTTGAGCGCGAAAACGCCCTTCGCGTAGGGTATGCGGTTTGAAAAGAGCGCGTGAAACGGTTTGGGCGCAAGACCAAACCGGTCCGGTGCGGGGTGCGCGGCGTCCACGCGGTTGAAGATTCCCTCAGTCTGTTCACGCAGAAGGCGCACTTGCTCTTGCGTTACACCCGTCCGTGCGGCGATCTCTTGATCGGAGAAACTCTTCTCCTCGTTGTGGCTTTCCATCAGGAGGTTGAGGACCGGCTGAATCTGCTCCATCGAGATTTCACCAAGATCCGGTCCGGTCCCGCCGTCTGCCCCAACGGGGCTGCGTTCCCTTTCAGCGTCGTCGCCGGGTGTAACTACACGTTCCAGCTGCGTCAACACGTCGCTAACGGCGAGGATTTGCTCCGCTGCGGCGCGCATTGAAAGGGAAACGCGAACGTCGGGATACTCCGGGAACGCAGCGAGAGCGGCTACGGCGTGGAGGCCGCGGACGTATGCGT
>JAQIBO010000511.1 GCA_027859055.1 Spirochaeta sp. | reverse complement strand
ACTCCATACAATGGGCCAGAAAATCCGCGAGATCCGGCGCGAACAGAAACTCACCCTGAGCGACGTGGCGCACATGACCGGTCTCACCGAAAGTCTCTTGAGTCAAATTGAAAACTCGAAGGCCAATCCGTCGATCACAACGCTTCTGGCGATTTCAAAAGCACTCAACACTCCCGCCGGGGCGTTTTTCGATACCACCGACCCCGGTGACAGCCCGGTGGTGCGCAAGAGCGACCGACAACTCTCCCGTACGTCCAACCAGATCAACTACTATCTTTTAACGCCGTCGCTGGAGAACAGTCCGATCGAGGTGCTGTACAACGAGTTTCAACCGGGCGCCGATACCGGCGATACGATCCGCCACGAGGGGCTTGAATGCGGGGTCGTTCTCGAAGGAAAACTGGAAGTGACGATCGACGGAACGATTTACATCCTCAACGCCGGCGACAGTATCACGATCAACTCAGAACAACCCCACAAGATTCGCAACATCTCCGACAGATCGTCCACGGCGATCTGGATCGACTCGCCGCCCACGTTTTAGACGGCTCACATTTTAGTCGCCTCGCATTTTTGACGCCCTTGACCGCTTCCGCGGTACATGATTATATGGTCATATACTCAATCAAGGATGTTTTATGAGTGATACACAGCACAGTTCGTCTGCAGATGATACAGCGAGCCGCAAAATCGGCTTTTTCGAAAAATACCTGACCGTCTGGGTGATCGCATGCATCGTTCTCGGTGTATTGATCGGGCAATTCCTTCCCGCTGCTCCCGAGTTCTTGAGCAGGATGGAATACGCTCAGGTTTCGCTTCCGGTGGCCGTTCTCATTTGGCTGATGATTTACCCGATGATGCTGAAAGTTGATTTCGCCAGTATCGTCAGCGCGACAAAACGGCCCAAGGGGCTGACGGTGACCACCGTCACGAACTGGCTTATCAAGCCGTTTACGATGTACGTCATCGCGTGGTTTTTTCTGAAAGTGGTATTCCGACCGTGGATCGATCCCGCATTGGGGACGGAGTACCTGGCTGGGGCGGTGCTGCTCGGTGCGGCACCCTGCACCGCGATGGTCTTTGTCTGGAGTCACCTCTCCGACGGCGACCCGGCGTACACCCTGGTTCAAGTGGCGGTAAACGATCTCATTATCCTGGTGGCGTTTACGCCGATCGTTGCATTGCTCCTCGGCATCAGCAATATCAGCATACCCTGGGCTACGTTACTTCTGTCGGTTGGACTTTTCGTGGTGTTGCCCCTGGCGGCGGGATGGATATCCCGGGTGCTCATCGTAAAACACCGCGGTCTCGACTACTTCGAGAACGTCTTTATCGCGAAATTCAACGGCGTCACCGTCGTTGGGCTTCTTCTCACGCTGATCATTCTGTTTTCCTTTCAGGGTGAGATTATCCTTCGCAACCCGCTCCATATCGTTCTGATCGCCGTCCCGCTGGTGGTACAGACGTACTTCATCTATTCGATCGCCTATGGATGGGCGTGGTTGTGGAAGCTTCCGCATCCGATCGCCGGCCCCGGCGCGATGATCGGCGCCAGCAATTTTTTCGAGTTGGCGGTTGCCGTGGCGATCAGCCTTTTCGGACTCACCTCGGGAGCCGCCCTCGTCACCGTCGTCGGCGTGCTTGTGGAGGTACCGGTCATGTTGAGTCTGGTACGCTTTACGAATCGGACCCGGGAACACTTTGAGCGGCGTGTGGCCGCGTGATCGCGTGGCCGAGATCGTGACAGTATGAGTACGATAGATGTTCTGAAAGCGTTGAGCGACGAAACGCGCATACGCATGGTAAACCTTGTTGCCGTCGCCCGGGACCTGTGCGCCTGTGAGATTGAAACGGTTCTCGGCGTGAATCAGTCTAACGCGTCCCGCCACCTCAACCGGCTCAAAACGGCGGGCGTCTTCACCGCTGAGCGACGCGGTCTGTGGGTCCATTACCACCCATCCTCCGCGCCCGAGGTGGGACGGATCGTACATCCGATACTGGAGGCCGCCCGCACCGATCTGTCCGAACTGGCTGCCGACCTGGAGCGACTGACGGATTATCGAGCGAGCGGGTATACCTGCGAGACGATCGGCGAGTGGAAGGTTGCGGAAACGACCAGGCAACAGGCTACCCGGATTTCCGTCCAGACGATGCCGCGCTGACGGCGAGACCAAATCTCACACAGGAGTATTCCATGGCAGATACACAGACCTATTCCGTGACGCTGCAGCGTCATTCCGACGGCAACAGAACCACGGCGAGCGTTCGCGACTTCTCCATTACCCTGGGGTGCAAAGCCGGCGACCTGTCGTGGGGGTTCAACGCGGCGGAGACGCTCCTTGCCGCCGCGGGGACGTGTATTACCACCTCCCTGACACTGGTTGCGCGGAACAGTAAGATCACGCTTGAGGAGCTGAACGTATCGGTAGCGGGGGTCCGGCAGTCCGATCCTCCGCGGTTGATTTCCGCGGAAATTGAAGTAGCGGTTGCGTCACCCGCCGATGACGGGAAGATAGACCGAATCTTTGAAATCGCCGGCCGGAACAGCACCGTTCTGTCGACACTCAGGGAAGCGATGGACGTTCGGCTTTCGTGGAAGCGGGCGTAGGTAACGCAAGAGCGGCGACGGTCCCTCGTCGGTCCCGCCCATCTCTTTCGGTTCGCGCTGCGTTACACGACCAGATTGCCGTAGAACATTCCCGCCGCGGTGGACATCACAACGACAAGTCCCACATAGGTTAGGGTCTTGCGCGGGCCAAGCTCACCGCCGATTACCAGGAGCGACGGCAGCGAAAGCGATGGTCCGGCGAGGAGCAGCGCCAGCGCGGGCCCCTGGTTCATTCCGGCGCCAAGGAGTCCCTGCATAATGGGAACTTCCGTCAGCGTCGCGAAGTACATCAACGCACCCGATACGGATGCGATCAGATTGCTTCCCAGGGAGTTGGAACCGACCAGGTCGGCGATCCACTGTTCCGGAATCAACGCCATGTGCCCGGGGCGACCGAGGAGAAACCCGGCGACCATTACACCGCCGAACAAGAGCGGCAAAATCTGGATCGCGAAATCACGGGTCGCGATGACCCAGTCGCCGAGTTCGGTCGTTTTAAACCATTTCACCAGGGTATAGAGCAGCACCAGGCCGAACGCCCCGCTGATCGCCCATTTCCACCGGTAGAGAAAATCCCACCACGCCACGGAACCGCCCGACGGTGCCCAGTTGAGAAATACCAGGATACCGATCATCGAGGCCATGTATATGCCCATCTTGCCGAGGCCGCGTTCTTCATCATCGTCAAAGGACTGAAACATCGCCGCGTTCCTGGCACGCTCCTTATCCTCCCTGAAGAAGATGAGCTGCATCAGCAAACCGATTACGAAGGCAAACGCGATCGCCCCCACTGCACGGGCAATACCGAGTTGGAGACCCAGGACTTTGGCGGTGAGGATAATTGCCAGGATGTTGATCGCCGGTCCCGAGTACAGAAAACTGACCGCAGGACCCAGCCCGGCGCCTTTCTTGTAAATGCCCTTAAAGAGGGGCAGAACGGTACAGGAACAGACCGCCAGGATCGTCCCCGAAACCGAGGCGACGCTGTACGCGACCAATTTGGGGGCATCCGGTCCAAGGTACTTGATAACCGACTGCTGGTTGAGAAAGACGGTGATCGCGCCGGCGATAAAGAACGCCGGAACGAGGCACAACAGTACGTGCTCCCGGGCGTACTCGCCGAGCATGAGAAACGATTCCTGCACCGCCGCGGACACCCGCGGTGCGGACCAGGGAACGAAATACGCGATGAGAAACACCCCCGCCATCCCGACAAGGAGCTTGTTTTTCCCGTCACCCCAGAAACGTTGCCAGAGGTCGGAGATACCTCGGCGGGTCGTAGCCGATGTATCTGTTTCTTGTGGTGCGCTCATTCTACGCCTCCGTCATCCGCGATTTGGCAAGGTTTATAACCTGTTCGGTCGTCAGGACTTTTCCCATCTTGAGCAGCTCTCCGTCGATAGCAAATCCGGGAGATACCAGCATTCCCATCTCCATCATCGTATCCATATCGGTGACCTCCTCAATGCGGACGTCACCATCGAGTTGCTCTACCGCTGCAAGGGAGTTCTTTTTGAGCAATTTACATTTGGGACAGCCCGTTCCCAGTATTTGTATCGTCATAGCCGCTCCGACTATCAGGCGGTGTGTTCTTTCAACGTCTCGACGATTTCCTCCGGGGAAAGGACGCGGCCCGATTTCTTCACCTCTCCGTCGATCGCGAATCCCGGCGTTCGCATAACGCCCATCTCGAGAATCTCGTCTGACTCGGTTATCTTTTGAAACTCCGCGGTCAGGCCCAATGTTTCCACCGCCTCGCGGGCGTTTTGTTCCAGCTTCTTACAGTTGGGGCATCCTGAGCCCAGGATCTGAATTACCATACTATCCTCCATGCATTCGTGGTTATTTGGTCTAATATACAACAAAGGATATTCGGTGTCAATCCTGCTGTCCAAGCGCCTCATATTCGTGGGCGGGGATAATTTTGGCGATTATTGCACTCATGATCAGGATCGCCGGAATATTGGCGGCAAGGCGCGTTACGGCGAACCATGATCCCAACGCGGCGTATTCAAAGAGAAACATCGGAACTTTCGTCGTCGACCATGCTCCGATGAAAACCATCACGTTGAAAAGGCTCGCCCCCTTCCGCATCAGGACCACGCCAACGGGAAACGCCGCATACAGCGGGCCCGCGGCGACCGACCCCATGAGAAACGCGATAATCGTTCCGCGGGCACCGGCAGCCCCTCCCATGTGGCGCATGAGACGCTCCCTGGACACCCATACGTCAAGCAGACCGAGTAGGATGAACACCGGCGGGATCACCAGCAACATCTCTTTAAGACTCATCCCGATGACACCAATCGCGGCTTCGCCATGGGTTGGAGACAGAATCCAAACACCTCCGAGGAGCGCCAACGCGACAACCGGACCTATTAATCGTCGAACAGAAACGGTGTTCACGCGAACCCTCCTAAGACCATCGCGATAACCCCCGCGACGATCAGCGCGAAAACGAACGCCATGGAATTCCGGATCAGCGCGATCTTTGTGCCGAACACCGCCCGGTCCACCGGAAACGTGACAACCCCCACCATCATGAGGGCAGACACGCACGCGGCCATCTGGACGCGCCCCGCCCCCTGCCGGGAGATCAACGCGGCGAGGGGA